>DASUPR010000120.1:0-11631 GCA_036281015.1 Pyrinomonadaceae bacterium | reverse complement strand
TGCCATTAAATCCGTCCTCAGAAGCTGCCTCCTGATAGCAGTACAGCCGTGTATCGTTCTGTTTCGCACAATCGATCTCTTGCCTAGAGGTTCTCGCCTAAAAGCCAGCAATGTGAGGCGGCATAAGTGTTGCCCCAATGTCAGTAGACACGCCCGGGTGCGTCTCCCCGACATACTTCCCCCGACAATTAATCGCGATTAATTAAACACAAGGGAGGTACAACTACATGAGCAAGCACGTTTCGAGTGGTTTGGCTGCCGTGATTCTGACTCTAACGCTGTCCACACTCGCATTCGCACAAACAACTACTACTACCGTTACCAAGACAGTCCAGAATCCCGACGGAAGCTACACGATAATCGAATATCCAGCGAAGAAAGAAGTAACGCTGACGCTCAATCCCGTCGCTATCCAGGGTGCTCAGGGCGTCGCCACGATTTTGCGCGACGACGATGGCACCAGGATCAAACTTAATTTGACCAACGTACCGGCGGACGTGACTGCGATGACGTTGTATGCAGTTGACGACACCGGCACCGTAACCGCTCTCGGTCCCGTCGCGATCAGCAATGGCGCCGGCACGCTGACGACAACCACGCCGTTGAACCGGTTCATGTTGATCGCTTCGCCGGAAGGCACGCTGACGGCATACGACCCGAACACGAAGGTGTTCTTCCGCAGCGCAGTACCTGAAGGCTATGCGGTGGTGCCGCTGCGACAGAATCCGTCAGGTGAGAAAGTCGCGGCTGTAGCATCTCCGACGACAACGGTGGCCGGAACGTACACTGCGCCACTGCTGGGAATTCCGAATTTCAAGTCTGGCGACGATACAAAAATCAAAGTCGATTTCATTGGTGCGTTGACCGGTGCGCGTGCGAACGTGTTCATCACGCCGCACAAAGACAAACCAACCGAAGTGAAAATCCGTTTCCACGATCTGAAGGAAGCACCCGCGGGCCAGAAGTTTGTCGCGTGGGCCGTCGGACCGGATGGGACGTATCAAAAACTCGGTGAGATCGTGAACACCGGAAACCGCAACGAAGCCGAATTCAAGACTGAAACCGCATTGGCGGACTTTGGACTACTCCTAACGATGGAGTCAGCAATTGGCGCCTCGCCGGCAGGACCGGCAGTCGCAACGATTCACATCGTTCCGTAACTGGCGTAACAATCGCCCGTAATTTAGGGCCGTGCCGCCAGGCGCGGCCCTTTCTGTGTCATAAATCTCACAAAGAAGTTTCACAAACAATGATTCTGCGTTAATATGTGGGCGCTGAAGTGCACACGGGCGCTTCAGGTCTCCCGACAGGTTCAACCGAGCCTCGACTCTTTTCACGACAGCGAGATCCCCTGGCCGTCGATTTTCCCATCACGGACCGAAGTCTCCCTTTTTGAGTGTTGACGACATGAATCTGAGAAGCTTCCCCCGTTTTGTTCCCCTGGCACTGATCCTTCTAGCCGCGTCCTTTGTTCATGCTCAGGAAAGTCTGCCCGCGCTCGTCAAACGAGTGAAGCCCGCGGTGGTCGCGATCGCTACTTACGATTCGAGTGGCGAAGCGTTGATGACCGGCAGTGGTTTCTTTCTCACTCCGGGACAGGTCGTCACGAACCTGCACGTGGTTCGCGGCGCGGCGCGCGCGGAGATCAAGACTCTCGACGGCAAAGGCAAGGTTTATCAGGTAAACGGCGCACTCGCGGTCGACGAAGAGGGCGATCTTGCTTTGTTGAGCGTCGATATGCCGCCGCAACCGGCGCGTGTGAGCGAGCTCGCGCGCGAACTGCCCGACGAAGGCGAACCGATCTTCGTGATCGGCAATCCGCTGAAACTCGAAGGCTCCGTCAGCGACGGCATCGTGTCGGCGGTTCGTGAAGTGCCGAACAGCTACCGCATCATTCAGATCACCGCGCCGATCTCACACGGCAACAGCGGCAGTCCGGTTTTCAATTTGAAAGGACAGGTTCTCGGCGTGGTCACCGTTAAAGTCACGAACGGTCAAAACATCAATCTCGCAATCGCCGCCGCTCGCGTTGGCCAGTTGCGCGCCGGGAAACTGCAACCTCTGTCGGACATCGCCGCGAAAGGAAAAGGTGACGTTGCGGAATCCTCATATCGCAACGGTCTGGATTCGCTGTGGCTCGGCAACTACGACAGCGCAGTCGGCTATTTCGAAAACGCCGTCAACAAGAACCCGAAGCGCGCGGATGCGTGGGTGCAGGTCGGCTACTGCAAAGTGAAACAGGGCAAGAGCCAGGAAGCGATTCGCGCCTACCAGCAGGCGCTGCAACTCAAGCCCGAAGACGCCGATATTCACAACAAGCTCGGCGATGCTTATTACTATGCGGATCGATTGCGTGAGGCGATCGAGTCGTACGAGACAGCCAAGGACTTGCAGCCTGACAACGCGGAGGCGTTCTACAACCTCGCGATTGCTTATTACGAAAGCGGCAACCAATCACTGGCTGCCGCCGAAGCACGCATGTTGCAGCGTCTCGATCCCAAGCTTTACGAAAAGTACCTGCGCGAGACGAAGTAAGCACGGATCTAACGGATTCTAACCGGCGGCTTTACCCGGGTCGCCGGTGAAGACCATCGGATCGACGCTCTGCGGATTTCCCAACACAACGAAGCGAATGTTCCGCATGTACTTCTGCGCCACGCGCTGAATGTCAGCCGGAGTAACCGCGCTCAGTTTCTCGAGAAAGTTCACCGAGTTACGCCAGCCGCCGCCAATCAATTCATACTGCGCCAACTCACCAGCCTGCGCCGCATTCGTTTCCTGGCCCAGGTAGTAAGAGGTTAGGTATTGCGCGATCACGGCGTGAATGTCGTCGTTGCTGACGGGTTCGTTCTGCAAACGCGCGATCTCATTCAACATCACGCGAATCGATTGATTCGCATCCACCGCAGTTACGTAAAGCCCGCCGACGTTCGCCGCCTGCGTCCGCAAGAACGCGTCCGGCGCATACGACAGGTTTCGCCTCACACGAACTTCCTCAAAAACACGATCGCGCAACATCGAGCTCGCCACGCGCATCGCGTAAATGTCGGGCGACGTCAGCGACGGCGCGGTGAATAAACCCTGAATGTAGTTTGTCGGAAGCTCGCGCGGCGTGACTTCCACAGTCGACTTGCCGAACGCCAATGCCGGCACCTCTTCAACTTTGTAAGTGCCACGCGGCAACTTGCCAAGACTGTCCGCGACCAGTTTTTGCACCTCAGTCGGGTTCAAATCGCCGACGATCACGAGCAACAAGCGCGACGTTTCCATCAGCTTCGTGTGATAAAGGCGCAGATCTTCCGGCGTGAGTTTCGCAACCGACTCCGGCGTGCCGGTGGTGCTGTTCAGGTATGGATGTCCGGCATAAGCGACACGATCCTGTAACCGCTGCAAGTAAACATCCGGACTGTCAGTGTCGTCACTCAGCGAAACGATCAATCGCTTTTGCACGAGCGCCACGTCTTCTTTCGTAAACGACGGCCGCAGTGCAACGTCAGTAAACATCTTCCACGACTGATCGAAGTGCATGCGCGTCGTGCCGAGCGACAGCACTGAATAATCGTTGTTGGAGCTGCTGCCAATGACGGTGCCCATGCGCGCTAGTTCGGTGCGCATTCTGGCGCGCGGGAAGTTGGCGCTCGCTTCGGTCGCCGCGCTGAGCATCAGCGATTCGATTCCCGCGTTTTGCGCGTTGATGTTCGTCGAGCCGCCGCGAATAAAAAGTCCCGCCGCGACTGTCAAACTGCCCTCACGACGTTTCAGCAAAACCTTCAGACCGTTAACATCAAACTCGCTGACCAGCGAAGCCTGTTTCGCGACAACGCTGCGCACAGTCTCCTGCGGCTGGCCTTTGCCCTGTTGTGTCGCGTGCGAAGCATCGCTCGCGCCAAACACAAGAACCGTGATTAAAACCCACGCGCTGAATATTCTCTTGATCTGTTCTCTCATTGACCTGTTAGCTCTTCCGGTTGAATTTTGATCCGGCTCTGCGCCTCGTTCGACATTAAGGCCAAACCGACGTGCGGTTTGCCCTGGATATAAGTTGTGATGTAACGGCTGATGTCGGCCCGCGACGTTGCGCGCAGACGCGGCAGGTAACCGCGGAAATACTCGAGCCCCGTCGACGCCCACCAGAAACTCAACGTGTGCGTGTAGTCGCTCAGTTTTTCACGTGAATAAAGATCGTCGGCTTCGAGCAAAGCCTTCGCGCTTTCGAGCTCTTCTTCGGTGTAGTAGTCCTTGTCGTTGAAATGCGCGACCTCGTTGTACAGCGCCTTGATCGCTGCCTGCGCCTTGTCGGGAGTCGTCTGCGCAATCAGCATGATTGGTCCAACGTTGCGCTGCGTGTAGTAACTCAAATCAACTCCGGTCACGAGCCCGGTGTCGACGAGGTTTCGCTGAAACCGCGAATTGGGCTGCCGCAGAATGAAAGAAAAAACGTCAGCAGCGTAGGTCGCGGGATTGTCTTTGCCGATCGATGGACCATGCCAGCCGACGGCCACGATCACGTTCTGAATCGGCTGCAGCACCACAACGCCCTCGCTCTTCGGCAGCGGCGGATGTTCGACAAGCGGAAACTCAACAAACGGGTCCTTTTCGCGCTTCGGCCAGTCGCCGTAGAACTCCTGCGCCATCTTCATCACTTCCGTCGGATTGACGTCGCCCGTGATCACCAGCGCCGAATTATTCGGCACGTAGTAACGCTGCTGGATCAGTCGCATCATGGCCGTCGTCGCGCCGCCGACGGTCTGTCGATTTCCCAACGGGTTTTTCCGGCTCGGATATTTGAAAAACAGCCGGCTGTTCATTTCCTTCGTGAGATAAAAAAACGGGTTCGACTCGTTGCGATCGATCTCGCCAATCACCACTTCCTTTTCACGCACAAACTCGCGCTCGTCAAACGACGGATAGCGCGTCGCGTCTTTCATGAACTGCATCGCGGTGCGGATGTTTGGGCTGGTGGTGGTGAAGTAGTAATCGACCACTTCCTCGCGCGTCGTGCCGTTGTAAGCGATGCCCATCTGTCCGATACGGCGTAGATAGTCTTCAGAATTGGCGATCGCGCGGTTCTGTTTGAAGAACATGTGCTCGTAAAGATGCGACAAGCCGTTCAACTCAGGCGGCTCGGTGTATGAGCCATTCTTCACCGCCAACTCGATCGTGACCAGCGGGATGGAGTGGTCTTCGAGAATGATGACCTCCAAACCGTTCGGCAGCACGTGGCTGATCAGTTTGGCTTCGGGCAGTCGCGCTGGCGCGGTTGCCGCCGCGGCCGGCGCGGACGGTCTGTCCGTTTTACGTTGCGGGACCGCTGCGACGAGAAAAGTTGAAGGCGTTAATAGCGATAAAAGAAGTAGCGATACCAGGAAGGTTCGTTTCACGTATAGCTCCATTGCGACAAGGTAAACCAATAGATGCAGCTAAGCTAGCCACAGATTACACGGAATACACAGTTTTTGTCTTTTATCTGTGTTACCGTTTTTTGCTTACGATTGCTCGTGCTTTTTGTCGTAGGGCAGTCCGGTAGGGGGCGGCATCGGTCCCGGTCGCGTTTGATAACCACTGAATGCGGGGCGTACCTGATGCGGTGGTCTCTCCGGTCATCTGCATCGAGTAGGTGCGTTTTTCGTTGGGGACGAACAGGATCAAACGTCTCAGATTGCGGCTTTCGCTCGGGTCCTTGCCGCTGAAAATTAACTCCTGGTAGCCATCTTCGTCGGCGTCGAGTAGTTCAGCGCTCCAGTTCGCATGAGTGAATCCCCGGCTGTCGAGCCGTCCCTGCGCGCTCAGGGCGTACTTCCCGCCACGTTGTTCGAGCAGCACAAAACTGCTCGTGCCGGCTCGCCGTTGATTGTTGACGGCGACGATGGCTGGACCGGCGTCAGTCTCGACGAGCTCCATCGCGCCGAGTGAACCGCGAACAAACTTCGCCGCGATCTTGCGCGCCTGTTCGAGTGACAACTGGGTCACCGGTTCAGGCTCGAGGCGCGGTTGCGGCGCAGCGGGAAAAGGAGCTGCTTCAGTCTTGCGGAACGTGGCCGGTGTCATTTGCACTTGCGACGCTGCGACGGGCAACGCCTGTTTCGGCAAACGAACTTCGGGCGCACTTTGGCCCGTGTAACCCCACGCCAGCAACGCGCCGAATGTCGTCACGAGAAAAGCAGGCGCGCCGACGCGAAACAGAATGCCGCGTCCTGTATCGGCTGCGGCAACCATCGCGGAGAGTGGTTCCATGTCGGGCAACGTGCGTTCGGGTTGGGTGATGCTGCGTTCGAGAAGTGCTTTTGCGGTGGCTGCGGTACGTGGCCGATCGTCAGGACGCTTCGCGAGCAACGTGTGAACTGCCAACGCGAGCGGACGCCCGATGTCCGGCCGCAACTTCGGCAACGGCGGCGCCGGCGCTGTTGCTTGTTTGATCAGCAACGCAGATTGCAGTGGATCGACAAACGGCGGACGGCCCGCGAGCATTTCGTACAACAACACGCCAAGACTGTAGAGATCGCTGCGTGCGCCGACGCGTTGGCCCAAACATTGTTCCGGCGACATGTAGCGCGGCGTGCCGATCAACTGGCCCGAACCAGTGCTCGCGCATGTTGCCGTTGACTCTGCTGAAGACGCAAGCACTTTCGCGACGCCGAAGTCGAGCACGCAAACGCCGCGTGGTCCAAGCAAAATGTTTGAAGGTTTTAGATCGCGATGAACGATGCCGAGCCGGTGTGCTTCTTCGAGTACCTCGCAGATCTGCGTGGCGATACCGACAGCGCGGCTGGGAGTGAATCTTCCCTCACGGGCCAGCACTTGCGACAGCGTGTCGCCTTCGACGAACTCCATCACGATGAAATGACGTCCGTCCGGCAGATTGCCGGCGTCGAAGATCATCGCAGCGTGTTGATGACGCAGCTTCGCCATCGTTCGCGCCTCGCGCAGAAATCTCTCCGTGACGTCGGCGTCGCCGGCGAATTCTCGCCTGATGATTTTCACTGCTACCGGACGTTCGAGACCCAGGTGAGTGGCGAGATAGACAGTGCCCATGCCGCCGGTCCCGATTTCGCGTTCAATCCGGAACCTGCCCGCGATAAATTGGGGGACATCCATATCTGACCTTCTTTCGGGTTAGAGGCCGTCAGGGCTACAAGCTACTAACTTTTTGTCTTTGGGCTGGGGGAAGAGACCGACCGTGCCGTCAGCGGCGCCTAGTGTAGCACCTTTGTCCAGCTATTTATCAAGTCCCGGGTGCGCGGACTGGACGTTCGGGATCCAGAATACCTGTCCGTTTACTTCGACGCTACGCAGTCCGTGCTTTGGCAGATCTTTTTCCTTCAGACCAAGAAACGTGAAATGCGGTAAGTCGCTGAGTACAGTTTGAAACCAACCATGCTTCGCCATGATCTCGCGCACGCGCGGGTTTTCAAACTCGTTTACATCAAACGCGAGCATCGCGATGTGTTGGGACGTGCCAGGGGCGGCGATTGAATAGAGAATGGATTTTGATAAGTCTTTGCTGAAGTAGATTCCCGTCTTTTCGAGTTCCAACACTTCAGCAATTTGCTGCTTCAGCGGCAGCGCGCGCAAACGATTTACATCGTCAGCGGTAAGACGGCCCTGTTCCAGCCAGTAATCGAGCGCTGGATGAAACCGGGAATTCCAGAGCCGAACACTGTCTTCGTAGTTACGACGCGCGGCTTCGGCGCCGTCACGCGGTGTGATGTCCAGGCCCTCTTTCAGTGCCTCTTCGCGGGCTTTGAGCAGATGTTTCATCGCTTCGGGCTGAAGTTCGACGGTGTCGTAAGCGATGTATTCGGCGCTGACTCCGGCTTCGTCCTGAAACTCTGTTACCTGTTCTTCATTCGTGAACAGACAAACCGGCGGCGGTTTCACTTTCTTGTTCGCAACATAAACGGCGCCATATTCTTCGAGAATGCGCCGCGCGACCGGATCGGCGGGAGGACAAATGAGGTCGAGGTTTGCCTTACGTTTTTTGAGTGCCTTCCTGAGGGCTTCGTAAAAGGGAACCGGCTCGGATGATTCTTTTAATTCCCTAATCGTGTTTACAGGTAGCTGCTGTGTTGCCATGTTCTCCAGTGCCGGTGTTGCCGCGCCTACAACACTGCGACAGATCAGAATTAAAACGAGACTTATTGAATTTGCGCCGCTGACATAAAAGCGAGTTCTCAAATGACCGCTCCTGAAAAGCGAAGGAGATGATAAGTGTCGGCATTTCGTGCGGTCAACCCAGGGATATCCTGATATGTGCTAACCTCCGTTCAGGAAATCTTATGAAAAAAGCAGGTTTATTTATGGAATTGGTCGCGACCTACCGCAAGCACGGGTGGGAACTGCGCGGCGTGCTGCTGCAACCTGCGACCGTTTCCGAGTTTCATGCCAGGGAAACGGAACTACTCACAAACGTTCCGCTGCGTGAAGCAACGTTTGACGCGCTCTGGTTTTCACGACCTTCTCACAACCAACGCGAGGCGTGGGAGCTGCGCCTCCTGGCGCAAACTCCGTACGCGCTCTTTGAAACGTTCGAACAGGATGAAACTGAGGAAGAACGTCAGGACGTCAAACAAGAGATGGAGGCGCGAATGCGTGACTACGCCTCCGCAACTTAATTAGCCAACGCTTTCAGCGTTACAACTCTTCGGGGACTTTGTTACCCAGGGTTGTGCCAACCCTGGGCTGCTGTTAGCTAACGCCTTCGGCGTTTCAGTTTTACTGCTTACCCCGGCGTTTCAGTTCTTACTGCTTACCCATCTTCACCGGGATTTCCAACTTCTCTTCACCACGCATCACGACCACTTTCACAGTGCTGTAAGGCAGCGTCCGTCGCACGCGCATCAGAAATTCCTCAGGTGTACGAATCGGCACGCCATCAAACTCGATCACGACGTCGCCTTCTTTGATCCCGGCGAGATCCGCCGGACGGCTTTGCATCAGCGAATTGAGCTTCACCCCGTAGATCGTTTTCCCCGGTTCCGGTCCCGGCACCTGCACGCGTTCCGAGTCGCCATCGTCGTAACCAAACTGCGCGCGGCCTTCGGGACGTCTTTCAAAGTCTCTCGTCAACCGGTTCGACTCTTCGCGTGAGATCGTGGTGAGTTGCGTCTTCTTCCTCTCCCCGTCGCGGATGTACTCGACTTCAACCGTCTTGCCGATCGGCGTGCGTGCCATCAATTCGTTCATCTGGTCTTCATCACGTATGTCCTGTCCGTCGAACTTGGTAATGATGTCGCCACCGACGAGACCAGCCTTGTCCGCCGGACTGCCGGGCGCGTTAACAGAATCGAACGTGACGCCGTTTTCCGTCGTGTCGAAACCGTTGACTCCGACATACGCTTTGTTCACCGACAGCTTGATCGCGGGCGCGCCTTCCCTGTTCCGAATCGGATTAATGATCGCCGTGAACGCCGCGGCGCCGACAAAGAAGACCAGCAAGCCGACAAACACCCACGTCATGCCGCTCATCTTTCGCCGCTTTTTCGGGACCAGCGGCGCACTTCCAGTAGCTGCGGCGACAGTTCCAACCTGGCCGCTGGCGCCAAAGCTCGTTCCGAGGCGAAATCCGCAATTACGGCAGAACCGTAACTCCGACGGCATCGCCGAGTGACAGTTTGAGCAGTTGACCACCGTAGGGCCCGACGACAATGGCATTTCAGGATTTTCCGACATAACCAACGTTATCCTTTGAGTCTGAGTGAAGGATATACGACGAGTTTCTATACGCCAAATAAACTTTGCCAGTTGCAGCGACTTTGCGGGCGCCCGCTTTAACTGGCACACTGGGTGCTCGCATTCTATGCCCAGGGAGGAACAATCACACGTGGAAATAACCAAAGCGCTCGCCGCACTACAACCCCTATATGGCAAGGACAACGTAGAAATCATCACAACCGATGGGCGGCGAGTCAGGGGAACGGTTCGGAGTATGAAAACCACTCAGGCACTGACCACCCCCAGCGTCAAGATTGAAATGCCCGACGGCCAAATCGTCAAAATTCCCTTCCCGACCATCGCAGAAATCAAAGACCACAACACAGCCGCCGGCAGTTAGACTGTCCACCTGGGCGCATATTTCGCGTTTTGCGCCTCTTGGCGTATATTACGCCGTTCTATGCCCTCTCCTTTCATGATCGACGACTTCGGCGATCGCATTGCAACGGTGTGGTCAGAACTGCGTCCCGCCACACGCGGTCTGGTCGAACGCGCCCTGCAAGCAGCAGCAACCGGTAACCAGACATCGCGAAACATCCAGTACGACGCTCGTGCCGATCTCGAATTGAGCCGCTTCCTCGCCGCGCTCGACGATCGTGCTGCGGAAAAGACAGCGGCGCTGGATGCCGAGAAGGGCGGTAAGCTCAAGTCCGTTGCCGACACGCTAGCGAGTGTGTTGCAGGAGCAGACCGAATCCGCCGAGGTGTTTGCGCAGCTCGTCCGGCGCGCGGAGACACAGAAGGACTACAAACGTATCGATACGCTCGCGGATGCGCTGACGTCCCGTTTTCCGCCGAGCGAAATTTGCGAGTTGGCGCGTTCTGAAGACGTGATTGTCCGTGAACTGGCGAATGAGGCTTTGGCGCGCTGTCCGGTTTCGGTGTTGCTTGCGCTACTGAACGATCCGATTGATTCGGAGACCGCTCGTTACGCGTTGCGTCGACAAGTTGCTGAGTATGGCTCTGAAGAAGCGCGACGGCTCCTGGCCGCGCTCGATCAGGAAGAGATGTGATTTTCGGCCAGATGCCGGAGCTTTTCGACGACTTGATCGATCAACCAGTTTGGCGTTGAAGCACCGGCAGTAACACCCACCTTTTCCACGCCCTTCAAATCATCCGGATTAATCTCGGCCGGAGTTTCGATCAAGAAACTCTTCTGACACTGTTCCTGGCAAACGGCTAACAGCTTGACGCTGTTTGAAGAATGTCTTCCGCCGATGACGTAAAAGGCATCCACCTGTCCGGCAAGTGCGCGCGCGGCGTCCTGCCGATCGCGAGTGGCGGAGCAGATCGTGTTGACTACTTGCGGCTCGGTGTCGGCTTTTTCGCGGACGGCTTCCGCGACCTCTAAAAAGGTTTGCAGCTTGATGGTCGTTTGTGAAACGACGAGCGGTGAACGAAGCGCCGGCAACGATGCGACTTCCGCCGCGTCACGCACAACGTAAGTGTTGTCCGGAGCATAACCAACCACGCCGATCATTTCCGGATGATCGGGATTTCCCGCAACGACGACGTCACGCCCCTGCCGCGCAGCACGTTCGGCCAGATGCTGCACGCGAGTGACAAACGGGCAAGTCGCGTCGATCACCTTCGCCGCGCGCTGTTCGAGCTCACGCTGCACCTGCGGCGTCACGCCATGCGCACGAATAACGGCAATCGTGTCCGCGTCGGCTTCGTCAGGCGAATCGATTGTCGAAACACCCTGCGCGCCGAGGCGCTCCATCTCCTGCGCGTTGTGGATCAGTGGACCAAGCGAGCGAATCGGCCGCGCGCCTTCTTCCACCACTTCTTCCACCATCTCAACCGCGCGTTCGACGCCGAAACAAAATCCGTATTCGTCTGCGAGTAAGACTTCCATAGTGATCTTTTTCGACTCTCCGAATTAGACGCCGCCTGCCTGAGGTTCGTCAGCGCGTCTGCA
>DASUPR010000119.1:0-7080 GCA_036281015.1 Pyrinomonadaceae bacterium | reverse complement strand
GACCGGCGACGCAACTTTCACTACAGACCTGCCGGATAACACCGGCATAGCTTTATTCAGTACTGCAAACCCCGCAAACTTTACGCTCGCGAATCGCTTCGACGCCGTTGGCTCAACGAGCGTAGCTGACACACTCTATCGCGAGGGCGCAGGCTTTGACTCGCTAATAGCTTTCAACATCGATCACAGTTTTGTTCGTAAAGTTTCCACTGGCGGCACCGGCGTTGGTCTGCCCGTCGACAGCGACGACAACAATGCTGACTTTCACTTCGTCGATACGAACGGCACCAGCGCGGGCGCGGGTCAACGTCTCGGCGCGCCTGGACCAGAAAATTCTTCTGCTCCAACCAGCATCGGTACAACTATCGAAAATGCGCGGCTCGATCCAACGCAGGGTGACGCAGATTCACCGAACATCGAGCGTGATTTTACGAGCAATCCGGCAGACAACTCCACTTTCGGCACCCTCTCGTTCCGGCACACGTTCACAAACAACACGGAGACAAACATCACACGCCTGCGTTTCCGCATTCTGAACATCTCTACATTCCCTGCACCGTTGGACATCGCCGATCTGCGGCCAATAACTTCAATCGACACGAACGTGACGTTAACGGATTCATCGACCGTCCTGGTGCGAGGCACAACGCTCGAGCAACCACCGTCTCAACTAAACGGCGGCGGCTTCAACAGCGCCATGTCGGCCGGCACCATCAGCGTTGCAACACCACTCGCTGCCGGCGAGAGCATCAATCTACAATTTCTGCTGGGTGTTCAGCAGACGGGTTGTTACAAACTCGCGCTCATTGCGGAGTCGCTCCCGGGCGCTGGCAGTGATGTCGTTGTGGTCAGCGGCGACACTCAAGGTGGAGCCGGAACCTGTAATGCACCAACTCCGACACCGGGCGGCACGTCGCTGATCATCAGCGAGTTTCGTATGCGTGGTCGAACCGGTGAGGCCGACGAGTTTGTTGAGATCTACAACAACAGCGACGACGCAGTTAACGTCGCCGCAAGCGATGGCTCAGGCGGTTACGCGCTGGCGAGTTCCGATGGAATCATTCGTTTCGTCATTCCAAACGGAACCATCATTCCGGGGCGCGGTCATTACCTCGGAGTCAACACAACCGGCTATTCAATCGGTGGCTATCCGGCCGGTAACGGCAGCACAGCGACCGGCGACGCCAGTTTCGCAACCAACATTCCCGACAACGCCGGCATCGCCTTGTTCAAGACGAGCAACACCGGCAACTTCAGTCTGGCCAACCGGCTCGACGCTGTCGGATCGACCAGCGAAGCCAACACGCTTTACAAAGAAGGCACTGGTTATCCGGCGCTCATTCCCTTCAGCATCGACCACAGCTTCCACCGCAAGGTTCCTTCAAGCGGCGGCGGCGCGGGCTTGCCGCAGGACACCGGCGACAACGCCGTTGATTTCCTGTTCGTCGATACAAACGGCACCGCCGCCGGCGCGGGCCAACGTCTCGGCGCGCCCGGTCCGGAAAATATGTCTGGACCACGCACGCGCGGAACGGACATCGGTCATGCAGTGCTCGATCCGGCGCAGAGTGAATTTGACTCGCCAAATCTCGTGCGTGATTTCACGAGTGACCCGGCAAACAATTCAACGTTCGGCACGATCTCGATTCGCCGCACGTTCACCAACAACACCGGTGGAAACATCACACGGCTTCGTTTCCGCGTCATCGATCTAACAACCTTCCCGTCGCCGAGTGGAACAGCAGATCTACGTCCGCGAAGCTCATTCGACACCGCCGCTACGTTAACCGGTGGCGAACTCGTATCTATTCGCGGGTTGGCGCTCGAACAACCGCCGTTCCAACCCAACGGCGGCGGCTTCAACAGCAGCCTCTCAGCGAGCAGCATTCAGCCTGGAACACCGCTCCCGAACGGCGACAGTCTCAACGTACATTTCGTACTGGGAATACAGCAGACCGGCTGTTACCGTTTCGCCGTCATCACGGAATCGCTGCCCGCCGGCGGCAGCAGCGTGTTCCTGATCAACGGAAACACCGAAGGCGGCGCGGGCTCGTGCGGCGACCCAACACCTACGCCGACGCCAACCCCGACTCCTTCGCCAACACCAACCCCATCGCCGACCCCGACACCAACGCCCGGCGGAACGACACTGATCATCAGCGAGTTTCGCTTGCGTGGTCCAAACGGCGCCAACGACGAGTTCGTCGAGATCTACAACAACGGCAACACCGGAATTAACGTTGCCACAACCGACGGCTCGACAGGGTACGCGCTCGCGGCTTCGGACGGACTGACGCGCTTCATCATTCCCAACGGCACGATCATTCCGGCCAAGGGTCATTACCTCGCCGTTAACAACATCGGCTATTCACTCGGTGCATATCCGGCGGGCAACGGCACAACCGCGATCGGCGACGACGCGTTCAGCACGAACATTCCTGACAACGCGGGCCTCGCCTTGTTCAAGTCAGCGAATCCCGCAAACTTCAATCTCGCGAACCGGCTCGACGCGGTTGGCACAACCAGCGTGGCAGACCCGCTTTATCGCGAAGGTGCGGGACTTCCTCCGCTGGTTCCGTTCTCGATCGACTACAGTTGGTATCGCACGATTCCATCAACAGGACCGGGCGCCGGTTTGCCGAAAGACAGTGACAACAACAGCGCCGACTTCCTGTTTGTCGATACAAACGGAACGAGTGCGGGCGGCGGTCAACGTTTGGGAGCACCTGGACCAGAAGGTCTGACGAGTCCGGGGCATTTGGGTGACGGTCCGGGCGTTGGGATATCGCTTGTCGATCCGGGTGCAGCTGCGAATGCATCTCCAAACTACGTTCGCGACTTCACTTCGGACCCGGCAAACAACTCGACGTTCGGCACGATCTCGGTGCGCCGCAAGTTCACTAACAACAGCGGCACTCCGATCACTCGCATGCGGTTGCGCATCATCGACCTGACGACGTTCCCGTCTCCGTCCGGCACCGCGGATCTGCGGCCACGAACGTCGGGCGCGATCAACGTTCTGGTGAGTGGCGGTGGAATTACAACCGTGAATGGAACTCAGTTGGAACAACCACCATCACAACCGAACGGTGGCGGATTCAACAGCAGCATGTCCACCAACATGATCCTGCTGGGTGCGCCGCTGAACGACGGCAGCAGCATCAACCTGCAACTCCTGTTTGGCGTGCAGCAGGAAGGAACCGCGAACTTCTGCGCGGTGATTGAAACGCTGCCGTTCACAACGTCGTCCGTCATGTGCTTCACCGACGACACGACGCCGCCGATACTGACCTCGTCACTGGTGCTCACCGCGCTTTCCCCGCCGAACAGCGATCTCGTGAACGTTGGTCTTGCTGCCAGCGCCAACGAGCCCGCGACGTTCAGCGTGTCAGTGTTTGGTGATGAGGACGATGAAACGCCAACGGCGCCGGGCGTGATTAACTCGCCTGACGCGAAAGACATCGCGGTCGGAACGCTCAGATTGCGATCTGAACGAACCGACGCCGGCGACGGGCGTGTTTACCTCGTCGTGGTCACGGCAACCGACACGGCGGGCAATGCAAGTAAGGCCTGTCATACGGTTGTAGTGGCGCGTAAGAAGAAAGTGGACGTTGACGCGCAGGCTGCTGCTGCGAAGACGTTCTGTGAGGCTAACAACGGGGCCGCGCCGCCGGGATACTTCGTGATCGGCGATGGTCCAATCATCGGACCTAAGCAGTAACCACGGATTTACGCCGATTTATCTGTGGACTGTTTTAGTTCCGCTAACTGCTGCCGGAGTTGTTTGATCTGTTCATACAGCTCCGGCAGTCTGTTTAGGTAGGCATTCATCCGTTTGTACTGGTCCAACGGCTGCACGGGAATTCCCCACCACACACCGGGCCGCACGATCTTGCCCGGCAGTATTCCGGCTTTCGATCCGATCACCGCGCCCTTCTGCACGCGCGTGTGATCTCCAAACCCGACCTGACCGCCGATCACCGCGTCGTCTTCGATCACGACGCTGCCGCTGATACCGGTTTGCGCGGCGATCACGACGCGTTCGCCGATGTCGCAGTTGTGACCGACGTGGACCATGTTGTCGAGCTTGGTGCCGCGTCCAATGCGCGTGCGTCCGAGCGCCGCGCGATCGACGCAGGTGTGCGCGCCGATTTCCACTTCATCTTCGATCACGACCGTGCCGATCTGCGGAAACTTCTGGTAACCGTGATCGTGGCGCACGTAACCAAAACCATCGGCGCCGATACAAACCGCGGCGTGCAGGATCACGCGGTTGCCGATCGTGACGCTGTCGTACAGCACCACGTTCGGATGCAGCACGCAGTTGTCGCCGATCGTCACATTCGCGCCCACGACCACCCCCGCTTCGATCCGAGTGTAAGCGCCGACGCGCGCCCCCGCTCCGATCTGTGCGTGTGGTCCAATATAAGCAGTGAGCGCAACATCCGCGCTTTCAGCAACCACCGCACTGGAATGAATCTCCGGCTCCCGGCGCACCGGCGGATGCAACGCCGCACCAATCAACGCAAACGCGAGCTTCGGATTCTGAACCTCAATCAATGCTCTATTTGTAATTTGGTCCGCGTACCCAAGCGGGACAATCAAACACCCGGCTTTACTCTCGCTAGCCGCACCGAAGAACTTTTGCTGCTCGACGTACGCTACATCACTTTCTCCCGCCTCGGTTAGATCGCTGAGGTGTAAAATTTCCTTCTCGCGATAGCCAACAACGCGGCCGTTTACGATTTCAGCGAGTTCGTGAACTTTCATGCTCTTATAAACCCACGCTTCGAACCACGGATAAACTCCACTAGGTGAGCAACGTTCAAATCTTCGATCTGGTCCAACTCCTCCAAAACCTCTGCCAGCGGCGCCGCCGATTTAAATAACGTTCGATACGCGTTCTTCAACGCGCGCCGCGCTTCTTCCGAAAACCCCGCGCGCGTCAATCCAACAGTGTTGATTCCACGCACACGCGGCGGATTCCCGTCAGTAATAAAGAACGGCAGCACATCCTGTACGATCTTCGACTTCCCGCCAACCATCGCATACCGGCCCATACGCACAAACTGATGCGCGCCAACATTATTCGAAAGAAACACGCGGTCCTCGATCGTGATGTGTCCCGCCAACGCTACTTCATTCGCAAAGATGTTGTCGCTACCAATGACACAGTTGTGCGCGACATGCACCCCGACCATGAAAAAGTTGCGCGAGCCAATGCGCGTAACCTCACCAGCGCCACTCGCCCGGTGTAGCGTACAGAACTCGCGAATGATGTTGTCGTCGCCGATCTTGAGGAAACTTTCCTCGCCCCTAAACTTCACATCCTGCGGCTCGCCGCCGACAATCGCATGCTCATAAATGCGATTGCGCGCGCCCAACCGGGTAAAACGTTTGATAACGGCATACGCCGCAATCTCGCAATCCGGGCCAATTTCGACGTTCTCTTCGATAATTGCTGTGGGGTGAATAGGCATTTGCTGGGGTTTGAGGATAATCGTGTCTTGTGGATCCTGCAAATCCTGTTTATCATGCTCGGCGGTTTTGTGTGGAATGAGTATGCAGGAGACGATAACCGTTGTTTAGTGACCAGTTTCGCCGGGGGGAAACAGACAAAAGCAAACTGGCGGGAGTTAAAGGCTCCCGGTTGATCTCCGGTCTTTCAGACATCGCCTGGAAAGCATTTCAGAGCGTTAACCAAAGGCTTCCCGAAGGCGAGTCCATTCGGCCCAACTGGGCCCCTGGTCCACTTCTCAAATCTTACGAACGCACCGCGCCGCCTTTAGGCTTCCCGCGTGAGACAGACAGTCTCTGTCCCAGTTGCGTAAAAGAAGTTCGCAATGCCGTCATCACCGGTCAGACTCCGCTCGAGACCCTGATGCATGAGCATCCCGGTGAAATCAAAGCACAGATCGTCGAAGCCAACGGTCAGGTTGTGATGCGCAAGACTTGCCCGAAGCACGGCGAGTTTGAAGACGTGATGTCGACCGACCCGGCGTTTCTCGCGCGCATCGAGTCGCTCTTCTTCGGCCGCGACTTCCGCGCTGCTGAAGACAAAAACGTTCATCATCACGGCACTTCGAATATCAAGTTTGGACGCGGCGCGGTTCTGACAGTCGATCTCACCAACCGCTGCAACATGATGTGCAATCCGTGCTTCATGGATGCGAACCAGGTTGGTTACGTACACGAGCCGACGTTTGAAGACACGAAAGCGATTCTCGATCGCGCCGTCTCATTCAAACCACGACGCCAGGTCATCATTCTCTTTTCCGGCGGTGAGCCGACGCTCTCGCCTTACTATCTCGAAGCTGTCGAGTACGCGAAGAAGATCGGTTTCTATCGCATTCTCGCCGCGACCAACGGCATTCGTTTCGCCGAAGACATTGAATTCTGCAAAGCCGCGAAGGCCGCGGGCCAGCACGGCGTGTACTTGCAGTTTGACGGCGTCAGCGAAGAGAAGAACAAACACCGCGGCGTTGGAAATTTATTCGATGTGAAGTTGCGCGCGATCGAAAACCTCGCGAGCGTGGGTATCAAAGTCACGCTCGTGGTGACGATCGTTAACAGCATCAACAACGATGGGATCGGACAGATCGTCGAGTTTGCCGCGAAGAACATCGACAAAGTGCAGACGATCGCGTTTCAACCGGTTTCATTCACCGGACGCGACGAAGACATTTCCGACGAGCTGCGCACGAAGTGGCGCTACACGCTCGCCGGCATGACGCACGATCTGAAAGATCAGTTGAACGGACAGATTCAACCGTTGCGCGACTGGTTCCCGCTTTCTTCTTACTCCGCGTTTACGAGCGTGATGGACATGTTGCAGGGCGCTGATGCGCCGTGGGGCTGGTCGTCGTGTAACTGTCACCCGAATTGCGGCATCTTCACGTTGCTCGTCGTTAACAAACAAACAGGGGAGTTCAAATCGCTGTTTGAGTTCTTCGACTACGAACAGTTCATGCGCGACGTCGCCGTGATCACCGACACCGCGCGCGGGCGCAAGCTTTCGTACGCGCAACTCGGCATGGCCATCATGCGCAACTTCAACGCCGAACGCGCGCCGGAAGGTTT
>DASUPR010000118.1:0-8579 GCA_036281015.1 Pyrinomonadaceae bacterium | reverse complement strand
TCGTCTGGTCTTCAGTCGACTGCGTATCAATCTTCACGTACCGAAGAAAACGATCCATCGCCGATTCGGTCGGTGGTTTTAGCGTCGTCTGAGCCTGGGCGAAGGCGGCAAAAACCAGGCACAAAAGAATAGCGGAAACTGATCTCATTAAGCGTAAGTACCTTTCAACTAAGAGTCTGTGGGAGGAGATTACACAGATTTTTGATTCAGTTCGTCCAGAACCCGTTGCAATTCATCGCGTTTTGCGGCCAGCATTTCCTCGTCGGCGTCCGAGGGGACGTAGATTGGTGGGGCGACGTAGACGCGCGCGCGGGTGAATGGTTTTGGGATTTGGAAGAGGTCCCAACTCGGAAGCGTCCAGTAGCGCTCCAATGCCATCGTCACGGGCATGATCGGATGTCCGGTCTTTTTCGCCAGTAACACCGCACCCATCTTCGCGACATAACGCGGACCCTTTGGGCCGTCGATCGTAAAAGCCGTCGTGCAGCCCGCACGCATCAGCCGGGCCATCTCGACAACCGCGCCAACACCACCGCGCGTGCTTGAACCACGCACCGCTCCGTAACCAAACCGTTGAATAAACCGCGCGATGTACTCGCCGTCAAAACTGCGCGACGTCATCACCACGATGCGTCGTTTGCGCCACCAGTAAGTCGTTAAGAAAATGCGATCGTGCCAGAAGACGTAGATCGGCAGCCCGCCGTCTTCTTCCGCCTTGTCGTGATTCTCCCAACCGATCACTTCGAAACGCGCGGTGAGACCAATGAGATTAATCAACAAGTAAAAGGCCAGGTCCGCCGCGCGGATCAACATCCGGTCTTTAAATGAATAATCAGACAGGTCGGCGAACTCGTAAGCGCGGTTCACGCGCTTCTCGATCGACACGGTCGCCTTGAGTTCCTGTTCCATCGTGAGCTTAATAAATCGCGGGCTCGCCTTTCGGCCGCGTCTTCCAACGTTTGTGAATCCAGAGCCACTGTCCGGGATAACGCCGGATCGTGTTTTCGATAAGTTGGGAGAGCTGTGTCGTTAACCGGCGCACGTCTTCTTCTTCGTCGCCAGTGGGTTCGATGGAAACCGGTGGTCCAATGAGCAACAGATACTTCTGCTTTTCCTCACTCCAGGGGGCGAATATCGGAATGATAGGCGATTGGGTCCGCAACGCAAGCTTGGCCATGATGAAATTGGTCGCAGCCGGAACGCCGAAGAAGTCGACAAAGATCGCTTCGGCATCGAGCGTGTTAAGGTCGGGCAGGAGTCCGAGGACGCCATTGGAGCGCAGTAGCTTGACCATCGAGCGCCCGGCGGAAAGCTTGTCGATGGTTTTGTTTCCAAACCTGATTCGTATGCGATCGACGAGATCCTCGATGCGCGGATTGTCGATGCGGCGGACGAGAAAACTGAACGGATGTCCAAACAGAGCCGGGCCGAAACTGGTTAATTCCCACGCGCCGAGGTGCGCGGTGAAGAGAATCAGGCCGCTGTTCATGTGCGCTTTGGCTTGTTCGATGTGTTCAACACCGTGCGGTTCGGTCAGGTTCTGAAGCTCTTCGAGCGACCGGGTCGCGAACTGGCTGAAAAAGCCGAGTTGCCGGCCGAGATTGTCAAAACACTCGCGCAGTAGCTGCTCTCTTTCCTCGTCGGTTTTCTCGGGGAATGCCAAACGGAGGTTGGTCGCGCCGGTCTTTCGTAGATCTGACGCGAGGAAGTAAGCGAGCTTGCCCATCGTCTTCCCGATCGCCATTGCGGCTGGCGCGGGCAAGTGGCCGAGAGTTGAAAGGACGGACTTAGCCGCCGCGTATTCCAGAAAGGTTTGTAGCTTTCCCTGTTTCGCCATGGGGGCAAGCCGCAGTTTAGGTCAGATCTGAAAACACCACCAACTGCGTTGGCGGGATTTTCCCGGCCATACTCCAAACGCGGCCCGGTTTCTGATATATTTCGCGAACACGCCGCGACAGGTTTTCGTACAGTCAGCAGTTGAGCTCGCGTGCGGCAGGATCTCCTCCTCAACATTTCGCAGAGATTGGAGCTGGATGGAAAAACGCCGGATTCTCATCGTGGATAACAACGATGAGTTGCGTTTGCTACTCGAAAAAGTTCTCGGGCAGCTCGGCCACGAAGTGGTCGTCACCGGTGAGCGAGGCAAAGCGCTGCGCCGCGACGACCTCGACAGTTTCGATCTGATCATCAGCGATTTGTCGGAAGCCGAAGTAAACGGCGAACCGATCAGCGAGCACCACCGCAAACATCTGGTCACGCCGCTGAGCACACACGGCGCCAGTCCCGAAATAATCAAAGCTTTCAAAATGGGCGCCGCGAACTACCTGCGCTCGCCTTACGACCGCGACGAGATGCGCGAGATCGTCGAAAAGACGCTCGCTTACAAACTGCGTTACGTTGACGATCCGAAAGTTCTTTCCCACGTTCACGAGAAGATCGAGTTTGAACTGCCGAGCGACGTGGCGCTGATGAACGGCGTGCTCGAGTATTTACAGGACCGCGTCGCGAAGTTAGGTCTGATCAAACCCGAACGTTCCAATCTCTTCGTCGCACTCGACGAAGCGTTTGTAAACGCAGTCAAACACGGCAACAAAAACGATCCCACCAAACTCGTTCGCATCACTGCCGAACTGACGCCACAAGAGGCGAGCTTCACGGTCGAAGACGAGGGCGAGGGCTTCGACATCAATCAGATTCCCGATCCGTGCGACCCCGCAAATCTCTTCCGAACGTCAGGCCGCGGGGTGCTCCTCATCTACAACATCATGGACGAAGTTGAGTACAATGCGCAGGGTAATCGCGTAAAGATGGTTAAGCGGCCGGAAGTTCCCGGTCAAAGCTCAACTCGTTGTTCCAATAACCCTGACGACAAACACGCCTGACAATTCTTTTTGGCCCGCGTGGCGCTGGTGGGCTCCGCCCGCGCTGATCGCAGTCGCGCTCGTTCTCTACTTTGTCGATCCGTTTATCGGCGATTGGGACGGCATGGATTACACGATGCTGTCGATCGCGGGTTATCCGTCGTCGATGGCGCTGGGCCGCAATCTCTTCATTTTCAGCAATCACTTTTTGTACGAGATCGGCCGCAGTCTTTTCGGCGTGCAGCCGGAGAGTGCGTATTTGATCTTCAAGTACGCCGTGGTGGCCCAGGCGCCGCTCGCGATCGTCGCGTGCTGGATTCTGGCGCGTGAGATCGGTGACTCGTTGTACGCGGCGACGATCGCTGCGCTGCTGATCACGTTCTCGCCGGTGTTTGTGCTTTACGGCGGACAGGTGATGACTGACGTGCCGTCGGTGCTGATCCTGGCAACGGCGCTGGTGGTCCATCTGCGCGGCATGAAGCAAAAGAAACTGTGGATGGTTTTGGCGGGCGCGGCTTTGATGGGACTCGGCGTCAACTTACGCGAGACGATCGGGTTTTATTTGCCGTGGCTTGTGATCGCGCCTTTTGTGTTTGGGTGGAAGTTTGAAAAGCGCGACGTCGCGTACATCGTTGCGTCGTGCGCTGTGTTTCTGGTGCTGGCGTTCGGCTGGTTTGCGTATTGGTTCATCAGCGACGCTCATTACCGTGGGATTTGGCATGGTTGGCGTGAATCGATGCGTGAGGAGTCGTCGCGGCATCCGGTCGCGCTAACGAATCTTCGTCCGTATCTTTTGTATTACTTCATCAGTGCGCCGCTCGTGTTTTTGACCATCCTGTATGCGCCGGTGCTGGAGTGGCGCAAGCGCCGCCTGTCGCCAATCCTGCTGCTTTGGCTCGCCGGTTTCTTTGCCAACGTTCTTCTATTTTTCAACTACAGCACGACGGTTAACTGGCGTTACTTCCTGACGGGCTTGCCGGCGATTGTACCGCTCGGTGCGTTTTGGATGCTGCGGATTGCGGAGTTTCAGTTGGGAAACGTTCGGCGAGCGTTCGTGACGTGCATCGCCGTCATCGTGTTGATGGCGGTGGTCCTGTTTATCTACATGCGGCCGATCAGTTTTGAATTTATCGAACGGCGCGCGATGAGCAAGGAATACAAGCACCGGCTCGAGCAAGTTCCGCCCGATGCGGTGATGATTTCGGGTTCGCAAACCATCGCGGTGCACTATTGGGCCGCGATTGGCGATGGCGATTGGAAAGCGATTGGCACAGGTGGCGGTTGGCCCGGAGATCGATTGTTTTCGGTGGTCGACAGCTATTTGAAGGAAGGGCGTCGCGTGTTTATCGATACCGATCCGCGCTGGTGGTTGCCGTGTGGTTGGCAACGCGACGAGATACCGACGATTGTGAAGCTGGAAGAGTATTTTAGTTTTCGGCGTGTGACGGAAACGATTTATGAGCTGCGGCCGAAGGATGAAGTCAGTGCGCGTGACGAGCCTGACTTGCAGCGGCTGTTGCCTGAGAACCGGCCTGAAGACACGAAGAAGTGTGCGCCGGCGCGTGGTTAGGCCACGGACAGCACAGATGCCTTACGAAGTTTTCTTAGCGTTCAGGTATTTACGGTCGCGGCCGAAGCGGCGGCTTGCGAGGGTTACGGCGTTGATGGCGATACTCGGTATTGCGATGGGCGTCGCGGCGTTGATTGTGGCGCTTGCGTTGGGGAATGGTTTTCGCGATGAGATGCGCGACAAGATACTGCAGGGCACCGAGCATTTGAGCGTGTTGCGTAGTGATGGGCGGCCGATTGAAGACCACGCGAGAGTGGGCGAGAGGTTGCGGGCGGTTGAGGGGGTGGTAAGCGCGTCGGCGACGACGTATGACGGCGCGCTCGCGCGCGGTGCTGCGGGTTCGGCGTATGCGGTGTTGCGAGGAATAGAGCGCGGAGGGAAAGAGGCGCAAGCGCAACGTTGGTTGATTCAAGGCACGATTGGACCGCTGTTTGAGGTCGGAGGACCAGGCGAAACGACAACTCCCCAGGCAGTGGTTGGTGCTGATCTCGCTAACAAAGTCGGTGCGGCTGTCGGGGATACTTTGCAGGTGGTCCCGTTCGATGGCGCGCAGAATAATTCAACGCGTCGTTTGCGAGTCGCCGGAATTTTTCGCTCGGGTTTGTTTGAGTACGACTCGACGTGGATTTATGTATCGTTTGACACCGCAACGGCTTTTGCCGGAAGCGAACACGCTGCTTCGGTCATGAGCGTTCAGGTCGACGACGCGGATAACGTAAAGCAGATCGCTGCTCGCGTGCTGAGCACGCTGGGCGACGGTTACACCGTTGTCGATTGGCAACAGGCAAATCAACCACTCTTTACCGCGCTAACACTCGAACGCCGCATGGCGATGTTCATCATTGGTCTAATCGTCGCGATCGCGGCACTCAACATCACCACTATGTTGATACTCGTCGTTGTCGAACGCCGCCGCGACATCGCGGTGCTTAGCACGCTCGGTGCAACGCGCCTCGGCGTGATGTTGGTGTTCATCATCGAAGGCGCGGTAGTCGGCGCGATCGGCGCTGTTCTCGGCGTGTTGGTCGGACTCGCCGCGTGCTTCATCGGCAATCATTACAAACTCGTCTCCTTGCCGCCGGACGTTTACTCAATTAGTAACGTGCCGCTTCACGCAAGCTTTAGCGAAACACTTCTCGCGGCCGCGATCGCGTTTGGTCTAAGCGTGCTCGCGACGATCTATCCGGCTCGCAACGCGGCGCGCATGAGACCAGTCGAGGTCCTGCGCGATGCCTGAGCGCCTGGAAGTCGTCGATCTGCGCAAGAGTTTTGTAGCTCCGAACGGCGAACGGATCGAAGTCTTACATGGCGTGACGTTTACAGTAAACCCCGGCGAGTGTGTCGCGATCACGGGCGCTTCGGGATCGGGCAAGTCGACGCTGCTTCATCTCGTCGGTGGTCTCGAAGAACCGGACCACGGCTCTCTCACGGCGTTTCGCCGTGAGAGCATCGGGTTTGTATTCCAGTTTCACTACCTCTTACCCGACCTCACCGCACTCGAGAATGTGGCCCTGCCCTTACTCATTCAACGCAAGAACGCATCTGCCTTTCAGCGAGCGACCGAGCTCTTGACGGAAGCGGGGTTGCGCGAGCGGCTGGACCACCCGATCTCGCACCTTTCCGGCGGCGAACAACAGCGAGTGGCAGTTGCACGAGCACTCATCACAGAGCCCCGGCTCGTTCTAGCTGACGAGCCGACAGGCAACCTCGACGCGGCAATTGGCGACGAAATCTCCAGTGCGCTCGTGAGTTATGCGAAAAGTTGTTCCGCAATGGTCGTGATAGCCACTCACAGCCCGAGTTTGGCACAACTTTGTGATTATTCACTCCGTTTAGAAGAAGGACGTTTGCGCCGCTGAAATAGCGGCTGCGTTGCGTCTTTCCATAGGTTATAATGCGCGCAAGTTGCCGGGCAGAGTCTTTCAGCCCGGCTTGGTAATCATAAGGACTTTTATAAACCAGGATGTTCGAACGTTACACTGAAAAGGCGCGCCGAGTTATCTTCTTCGCGCGCTACGAGGCTTCCCAGTTTGGCGCGCCGGCAATTGAACCGGAGCATCTGCTGCTGGGGCTGATGCGCGAAGATAAAACTCTCACCGGGCGTTTTTTTCCGCGAGCCCAGGTTTCCATTGAATCGATTCGGAAGGAGATCGAAGGGCGTACATTGCTGCGCGAGAAGATCTCGACTTCCGTCGAACTCCCGCTCGCGCCTGAAACCAAACACGTTCTCGCCTACGCCCACGAAGAAAGTGACCGGCTGCAACACCGCCACATCGGCACCGAGCACCTGCTGCTCGGACTGCTGCGTGAAGAGCGTTCGATGGCCGCCGAGATCCTTTACGAACGTGGACTGCGTTTGAATGCCGTGCGCGATGAGATTGCGCGCCAGTCGGGCGCCGATTCTCGCGGCACGCAGAAGAAAGACACGCCGCATCTTGTTGAGTTCTCGCGAGATCTTACGGAAGACGCGTCCAACGACAAATTAGATCCATTGATCGGGCGCGAAGCCGAGATCGAACGCGTCGTTCAGATTCTCTGCCGCCGCACCAAGAACAATCCCGTTCTGATCGGCGAACCCGGCGTTGGCAAGACGGCGATCGTCGAAGGTCTCGCGCAACGCATCGTGCGTGGCGATGTGCCGTCGTTCCTGGAAAACAAACGCATTCTCTCGCTCGATCTTTCGCTGATCGTCGCGGGAACGAAGTATCGCGGACAGTTTGAAGAGCGTCTGAAACAGATCATGCGGGAGCTCGTCGAGAACCCGCAGTACATCGTTTTCATCGACGAACTGCACACGCTCGTCGGCGCGGGTTCCGCGGAAGGTTCACTCGACGCTGCCAACATTCTGAAACCGGCTCTGTCGCGCGGCGAGATTCAGTGCATCGGCGCGACCACGCCTGCTGAGTTTCGCAAGTCGATCGAGAAGGATCGTTCACTCGAACGGCGCTTTCAGGCGGTTAAAGTCCCGCCGCCATCAGAAGCGGAAGCCGTCAGCATTCTCGACGGCGTGCGCGAGCGTTACGAGACTTTTCATCAGGTTCGTTATACCGACGACGCGTTGGAGGCTGCGGTTTACCAGTCGCACCGCTATATTCCCGATCGTTTCCTGCCTGACAAAGCAATCGACGTGATCGACGAAGCGGGTGCGCGCGTGAAGCTGCGCGTGCGGCGCGAACAGGGCAATCTCGCCGATTGGAACGAGTTGAACGAGTGGTCGAGATCTTACGGCGACAACTCGAGCCTGCGCATGACGCACGAAGACGCGCTCGTCTCCGCCGAAGTCACGCGTGACGACGTGGAAGACGTGATTGCGCGTTGGACCGGCATCCCGGTCAACTCGCTGAAAGAAGAAGAGACGCAGAAACTGCTGCGCATCGAGGTCGAACTGCACAAGCGGGTCATCTCGCAACGGCCCGCGATTTCCGCGCTGGCGCGTGCGATTCGACGTTCGCGTGCGGGACTAAAGAACCCGCTGCGGCCAGTTGGTTCGTTCCTGTTTCTCGGTCCGACAGGCGTCGGCAAAACCGAAGTGGCACGTTCGCTCGCGCAGTTTTTGTTCAGCAGTGAACGTGCGTTGATTCGCTTCGACATGTCGGAATTCATGGAGAAGCACTCCGTTTCGAAACTGATCGGATCTCCTCCGGGCTATGTCGGACACGAGGAAGGCGGCCAGTTGACCGAACGGATCAAACGTTCGCCGTATTCGGTCCTGCTGTTTGACGAGATCGAGAAAGCGCACCCGGACATCTTCAACATCCTGCTTCAGGTGTTTGAAGACGGTATCCTGACCGACGCGCTCGGCAACACAGTCGATTTCAAGAACGCCATCATCATCATGACTTCTAACATCGGCGCCCGCTTCATCCAGAAGAAGGGCACGCTCGGGTTCTCGGCGAATACCGACGCCAGCCGCGAAAAAGTCGAAGAGATGGTGATGTCGTCCGTGCGCCAGACGTTCAATCCCGAGTTCATCAACCGGCTCGATGAGATCATCATTTTCGACCAGCTGCTCGACCACGAGTTGCTTGAAGTCGTCCAGCTTCAGGTCGAACAGATCAACAAGACGATGACCCGGCACGGGTTCGAGGTCCGGTTGACTGACGAAGCGAAGCGCTGGATTGTGGATAAAACGTGCGCCGACCGGCTTT
>DASUPR010000117.1:0-4036 GCA_036281015.1 Pyrinomonadaceae bacterium | reverse complement strand
GCGAAAGATAACATTGCTGCACTGCGTGATCTCGTTGGTCCAGTGATCCCAACCCGGTGGATCGGGATCGCGCCGCAGAAAATCCTTGTACTGCCAGAACACAAACCTCCGCGCGTCATCGATCTCATTCGGCCCAGGAGGCGTCGAACTCACGATGACGGGTATCGTCGTCACATTCGTTCCCGAGTTCTTGAACGTGAACGAATAGTTCCCGTCCGCGAGCGCTCCAAGATCCCAGATCTGCGCGGTGCTGACGACCATCAGTGCCACCACGCCGTTGACCACTTTTTCCACCGTCGTATCCACCGCGAAGTCGTTTCCCGATTGCGTCGGAGTGTTCCAGTTCGCAACCCGGAAACCAGTATTTGGGAACGTCAGCTTCGCATAGAGAAACGTTCGGCCGTCGACCTTCCAACTCTTC
Organism: Pyrinomonadaceae bacterium; assembly: GCA_036281015.1. GTDB lineage: Bacteria > Acidobacteriota > Blastocatellia > Pyrinomonadales > Pyrinomonadaceae > PSRF01. The sequence goes on along the minus strand of DASUPR010000117.1, from coordinate 3,615 downwards.
AGTTCCACTTGTGACGGGTCGAGCACTGTCGGCTGCCAGTCGGGCGAACTACCCGTCAGCGAAAGGGAGTAAGCACCTGTCTGACCGGGATTGAATGAACCGACCTCGATCGTGTAAGTGCCGGGAAGCCCGGCCGTCAGCATTCCGTTCCCACCGGGTATTCGGGAATTCTGCCCGCCGCCGCCGTTGTCGTCATTGATTAAAACAGCGCCGTTTGGACCAACCAGCGTCACGAAGGTGTTGAAGTTCGCGGACTGAAGCGAGATCGCAAACTGTTGTCCTGCCGAAGCCGCAAAGGTGTAACGGTCTCCGCGCGAGTTCGCGGTGTTGCGGATCGGTGATTCACAATCGCTGTTGGCGAGGTCGCCGTTGATGGTCTGTCCGAATGCGATAGGCGTGACTGAACAGTCTGGACCAGTACCCGATTGCGTTACCGGAATGCGCAATCCACCGATGTCTGAATTCGTGCCGCTGGGTGCGATGAGTATGAACGATCGGCGACCCATTGAACCGCCGTTCGCCGGAATGTTGAAAGTAAAGCTGCGGAATCCGGGACCAGCAGGTCCCGCCGACGGCAAGATCCAATTCGATCCGACAGTCGCCGGATCGGGCACGACTCCGTAGGCAATACAACCTCCCGACTCGCTGATCGTCAGATTAGCGGTGCCGCCTCCGGCCGGAAAACTGAACCCCGCCACACTCGGAGTCAACGTACAACTGCTGCGAGTAAACCTGAGTTGATAGTTGCCCGTTTGACCCGGTTGCGACGACGTCGCCTCGATGATGTACTTACCAGTTTGCGGCAACGTAAAAACGTTGCTCGGAGAGAACTCCGGAATGCGAGCGTTCACACCGCCGTCACTAAACTCCGCCTGGTCGACTACCGCGCCATTCGGAGCGATCAGATACAGATAAGGATCGAGAATGCCTGAAATCTGATCCATCCTGATATTGACCTGTTGGCCCACCGTGCCGTTGAAAGTGTACTGGTCGGCGAAGTGTGGCCAGCCTCTGCTCTGCGATCGGCAGTCGGAATTCGATAACGAAGTATCAATCGGCACTCCCGACGTGACCGGCGTCTCCGCGCAATTGTTTGACGGCGGCGGCGTGCCGGCGTCGAGTAAGCAACTGCTGTTGGCGGTGGCATGACCCACGATCTGCGAACGTGTGAACGTGCAGAAACTCGCGCCCGTACGGCTTCCCAAACCCGACTCCATGACCGTGTTGTCGCACGAGGTCGCGAACTCCGCGGGTATGTCTCTGCCGATCACGTTTGTGTGAACGGCGGAGAAGTTATGACCAATCTCGTGGGCCGTGAGGATCACGGTGCGGGCGTCAGACAAACCGGTTAGCGGAAAACGTTGCGACAAACCATAGGCGCCGAGTGCACTCCTGCACACAGTGGCGAGCGAAGCGATGCCAATCGTCGATCCGTCTAAATCAATACCGGTCCAAAGGTGAGCGAGGCTGCGTGCCGTGCCGAAGCCTCCGTCCTGCCTGCCGTTCCAATGATTCCGGAACTGGTTCACGCGATCGGCGGCGTCAGTCAGTGTGTAGGGGTCGGTAGTCTGATCGGTCCAAAAGTTCTGAAACACGATCTGGAAGGTCACTCCGATCTCAATCTGGTAGATGCCGTCTACCACGTTCATGATCTGGAGGATTCGATCGCCTGCTGCCGTGGCGCCGCCGAGACCGTTGACGTATTCAGCATCGGCGTCGGTGGCGATTCTCGCGATGGCCAACGGCGACATCGGATTGACGGAACTCAGCGCGGCCGCCGCATCAGCTTCAGCAGCATGCGACTGTTTCTGGGCCGCAACTTCGTCCGCGAGCGTGACGCCGCATTCACCATCCGTCTCAGTCACGTCTGCGGCTGAATAGAAAACAAGCTCATCCGCTTGTGCAGTCTTTGAGAGCGTGCGCGCGGGTTGAATGAAATACTTCTCGGTTCCGGTGATGATGGCTCCTTCGAGACCATCTGCGCCGACCGACATTCTCGCTTGCGCGCGCGGATTGTCCTTCACCGAAGCTCTGAAAGTATTAACCGGAGCTTTGGGCAGCTTGTGCGTGATGCCGTCAGCGGCGATCTCCTGTGCGGAGTAATCTGAAGAACGAAGATCGTGCGGGCTGAACTCCAAATCGAAGTTCCCGTGCGAGGTCTCGAGAATCATTCTGCCGCGGTTCTTCACCTGTCGCGCTGCCGCGGCGCGATCGAACTTCACCACGTCAAAGCGGCGGAAGTGTTTCGTGAGCTCCGGATCTTGCGAGCGTCCCTGAACGGTGGCGCCTCGAAGCGGCACGTCCGCATCCTGCGGCTGTGCCAGCGGGCGAATGTTTTGGACGTTATTCGGTCGACCAAACGCGCCCGATGAAGAGAGGAGGAGGGCCGCACTGACAAGACAGGCGACGAGCTTGATTTGTGTCTTCAAGGAATTACTTTTACTTCTTAAATAAAAATACTAACTCAGGGCGCACCAAACCTGGCGCGATACTCCGGCGAATTGATAAACGCCTTGACCATCTCCGCGTTCACCCAGTCGCCGAACGTGTTCAGCTTCCCGAGCCAGAACGCAAACCCACTTGGATCAGGATCGCGTTGCAGATAGCCAAAGTACTCCATCTGCACAAACGCAGCATTGAAAAGATTGTCGTAAAACGCCTTGCCGTAAACCGTGTTGAAGGTGAGTAGGCCACCCGCACCGGTCGTGGTTCCGTCGACGACTTTGAACAGCACACTTGCCCGCGTCTCGCCGCCGCCGTTCAGGCCATTGATCAGCGCCAGCCGTTCGGCGGCTGACGGCGTCACGCCAGTCGTCTGGAAGAGCTTATCCACGTACTGCGTGTTGTTCAAAGGATCGTAGATCGCGCGGAAGTCAGGCCGCGTCACAAACGCATTCACAAACGCTTGCTTGTTCGTATTGATGCGATTGTGATCCAGCGCGTTGTTCACAACGATTTCCTGTCCAACCGTTGCCGCATCGCGCGTGAACTCGTCATTTGGACCGAAACCGCCGCCAAAGAACGGCATCCGGCCCAACGACCCGCGATACACACGCAAGACGAAGTACGCGATGTTTTGCGACTCCGGCGAAACGAAGAACGCAGCGCTCGTGTTTTCGCGTTTGCGTTCGGTACATTGCTCTACGCTTTCGCCAGGACGGCGGAAAGCCATATCGCTGCACTGCGTGATTTCAAATGTCCAGTGATCCCAACCCGGCTCGTCCGGTTCACGTCGCAGGAAGTCTCTGTACTGCCACTGCACAAAGATTCGCGCAGTGTCGATATCGTTCTGCGCCGGTGGCGTCGAACTCACAGTGATCGGCAACGTGTTCGCAGTCGTCCCGGAAGTCTTGAAAACAAACGAGTAGGTCCCCGGATCGAGTGCTCCCAAATCCCAGATCTGTGCCGTGCTGGCGATCGCTTGCGGCGACGGACCATTGAAGTGCTCGATCGTCGCATCTGTGGTGAACGTGTTGCCGGAGCGTACGGGATTGCCCCAATCAACTACTCGGAAACCACCGTCCGGGAACGTCAGCTTCGCGTGGACAAACGTGCGGCCCTGGTTCTTCCAACTCTTTAGTTCGACTTGCGAGTCGGTCAGCGTGGTCTGGACCC
>DASUPR010000116.1:0-2270 GCA_036281015.1 Pyrinomonadaceae bacterium | reverse complement strand
ATCGCAACAGCACTCCCGCAAACACGCCCGAAGAAGCGGGCGTCTTCTCGCTCGCCGGCGCACCGGCTTACTCAAACAACCTCACGATCGACGGCCTGGATAACAACGACGACCGCGCCGCACGCGAACGTTTCCAACCGTCACTTGAAGCGGTTGCGGAAGTACAAGTGATCACGAACCAGTTTTCGGCGGAATACGGTCGCGCTTCGGGCGGGCGTGTGAACTTGCGAACGCGCAGCGGCTCGCGTGAGTTTCACGGCAGCGGTTTTTACTTCTTCCGCGATGAAGCTCTTGACGCGAACAGCTTCTACAACAACTCGCGCGGTCTCGCACGATTGCCGGTTCAGGAGCACGTCGCGGGTTTTACTTTCAGTGGCCCACTGCTGCCGTCGCGAAACACGGTCGCGTTCTTCTCTTATGAATTAAACAAGACGCTCGACAGCGCCCTTATCGACACGCTTGTCCCGCTTGAACAAATCCGTGTTTATCCCTTGCCCAAGCCGACTCATCCCGCGCTACGCCGGCTCGAAGATATCGAAACGTCAGCGTTGGCTGCTGAAGTCGCACCCTTCATTTCATCGCTCAACACACCCCTCAAAAACACGAGCATCACCGCGCGTGTGGACCATCAGTTCACCGAAACGCACAACGGCTCGGTCGTTTATCAAGCCGGGCGTCTAGTCAACTTGAGGCAGTTTGGCGGCGGGAATCGTTTAGCTGACTCGTTGCAAGCGCGAACGCGCCACTCTGACGCGATCTCTTACTCTGACAACCTGGTGCTCAGTTCAAAGGTCGTCAATCAACTTCGTTTTCAGTACTCACGGCTTGCGCCGTCATTTAAAACCCCTGGCGGCAACAAGCCGGTCGTGCTAATCACGCTGAACGATCCGTCATTTTCCGGCACGCTCGTGGCCGGTTCATCGACCTTAGGCGGTAGCGACCGGAGAGAACAGAGAGTCCAGCTGCAGGAAGTTCTCTCTCTAGTCCGCGGGAACCATTCTTTAAAGTTCGGTGCGGACGTTCATCACGTTCGCTCAACCTTTATCGACTTATCTGACTTGACCGGCACGTTCAGTTTCGCAAGCGCTGGCGATTTTCTGGCCGGCGTCCCAAGCCGTTATCGCCAGAACTTCCAAAGTTCATCGACACAACAAAACACCTACGCCGGTTTCTTCGTGCAAGACGAGTGGCAACTGCATCCACGCGTGCTCGTAAGCTACGGCCTGCGTTACGAGCGCGAAACGATTCTTCACGACCCAAACAACTTCGGTCCGCGATTTTCCGTCGCCTATTCGCCTTTCGAATCTGCGAAGATCGTCCTCCGGCTGGGCGGAGGACTCTTCTTCAACCGCCCGCTGCTGCGCACGATCGACGACTTCACGCTCGGCCAGCAACAACGCTTCTTCGACACGAACACGCTGCGCGATCCGCTCACGGGCAAAGTGATGACGGCCGAGCAGCGGCGCGCTTTCATCGCTGCGAACATTCGCTTTCCCGAAACTCTGCGCGCGGATTCGGAACTGGTCCGGCAGTTTGGTGTGTTGAATAGTGATTTTCTGCGGCGACTAGATCCGGCGTTGCGAATTCCCGAGAGCTATCAGGTCAACGCTGGTGTCGAGCGCGATCTGGGCCGTGGCTATTCTGTTGAAGCAAACTTTTCTTTCACGCGCGGCATACATCTGTGGCGCGAGTTCAACGCAAACGCGCCCGTGCTGCCTGCCGGCTACAACAACTTCACCGAATTTCTTGATTCGCGCGACTTCGCGAACTTCGCCAATCCGGTTACGACGCTGCGGCCGCTCTTCAACGCCGGTAACGCCGGCGAACTAGTGAGGTTTGGTCACAGCGTGTTTAACCCCGAGAATCCGAACACTGTCGGGCGTGTGATCGAGTTCGGCGTTCCTGTGTCGTTGATGAATCTGACGAGCACGTCGTCGACGATGCACGATGCGGCGTTGGCGGCGATCGATCACTTGCGGCCCGATCCAAGTCGCGGCGAGATCGAGCAACTGATTTCTGCGGGGAATAGTTTCTATCGCGGGTTTACGCTGGAATTGCGCAAGCGTTTTGATGCGAATGGGCGCTTTGCTTTCCGCGCGGGTTACACATTTTCGAGTCTCGTTGACGATGGCGTCGTCAATACTTCAGACGCGCTCGTGCCCGGAGATTTTCGCGCCGAACGCGCGCGCAGTCTGCTCGATCGGCGGCATCGTTTTGTTCTTTCCGGTACTTTGAATCTGCCGCGCTACCTTGGTGGTTTAACGCTTTCA
>DASUPR010000115.1:0-6191 GCA_036281015.1 Pyrinomonadaceae bacterium | reverse complement strand
CGGCTACACTCACAAATCATGGCGATCGATATGAAACGACTTATACAAACCAGCGCGCCGCGCTCTGTGTTTTTGATTCGACTCGTTGTCGGAGGAGTGTTTCTCTCGGAAGGAATCCAGAAGTTTCTCTATCCGGCGGAGAATGGCGCGGGCAGGTTCGCCAGAATCGGAATTCCGGCGCCTGAAGTGATGGGTCCGTTTGTGGGCGTGGTGGAGATCGTGTGCGGCGCTTTGATCCTCGCCGGTTTACTGACGCGACTGGCTGCGATCCCGCTCATCGTGAACATGCTCGTCGCGATACTGTCAACCAAGATCCCGATCCTCCTGGGCCAGGGGTTTTGGGGATTCAGTCTGCGCACGCTTCCCTATTACGGATTCTGGGGAATGCTGCACGAAGCGCGCACCGACTTCGCGATGTTGTCTGGTTCTATCTTTCTGTTGATTGTTGGCGCGGGCTTGTGGTCCATCGACGCGCGGCTCGTCAGATCAGTAGATCAGCAAACCCACGATCGCCCCGCCTAGAATCAACCACGCGGAATTAACGCGAAAACGGAAGAGTAGCAGCGCGCTCGTTAAGGCCAGTGCGATTGTCTTCAGATCAACTATCGCTGTGCGGCCGAGCTGATAGGTGACAACCAGCATCAGCGCGAGTGCGGCGACGTTGACGCCGTCGAGAAACGCGCCGGCAACAGGCGACTTGCGAATGCGCGGGACGAGTGGTCCACTCACGGCGACAAAGAAGAATGCAGGCAGGAAGATTCCCAACGTTGCTACTAAAGCGCCATGAGTTCCACCAAGCACATAGCCGATGAACGTCGCCGTCGTGAACACCGGTCCCGGCGTCACCTGCCCAACGGCAATCGCGTCCAGCAACTGCGTCTCGGTCAGCCAGTGCCAGCGCTCGACGAGATCCGCGCGAATGAAAGCGAGTAGCACGTACCCGCTGCCGTAGAGCACTGCGCCGACTTTGAGAAAGAAAAGAAATAACGCCCACAGTCCAAACGGAGCGGTCACGGCAGCGCTCGTTTGCAATAACAACATAAGCGGTGAAACTGACGCGGACAGGTGCACGCTTCTCTTAAGCCTTCGCCACGTGAATCGTGTTAACGCGACCACTACACCCGCAGTTAAAAGAACGAGCAGTTCGTGCACTCGGAAAAGCGTTAGCGCAAGACTCGCCGCGGCAACGAACGCGAGAAAGGTGTTTTTAATTGCTGTGCGGCCGAGCGACCACAGAGCTTGCAACACGATCACGATGATCACGGGTTTGACGCCGTAAAGCACACCCGCAACTTGCGGCAACGAACCATAGCGAACGTAGGCCCACGCAAACGCCATGACGATCAGCATCGCCGGCAGAATGAAGCTGATGCCCGCGATGAGTAATCCTCGCCAGCCGGCTTGTCTGTGTCCGATGTGAATCGCGAGCTCGGTGGAGTTTGGACCAGGGATGAGATTGGCGGCGCCGAGCAAGTCGAGAAACTCGTTCTGCGTCATCCAGCGGCGGCGGCGCACGACTTCGTCTTCCATCATCGCGATGTGCGCCGCTGGACCACCGAAGGCAGTGGTGCCTAAGCGCAGAAAGAGTAAGCAGAGCGTCCACAATGAAGTTGAGCCGCGATCTGCGTTGGGAAGTTTTATGTGGTTGACCTGCGATTCCGCCATCGCGAAACTATGTACACTGGAGAATCATCCAAACCCGGTCGAATCGCCGCGCGGCCAAGTCTTCCTCTCGAATCCAATAGTAAAGACAGCCGCTATCTCCCCACATCATGCCGGCGTCCTCGACGCTTGGAACCTGCAACAACAGACGCCAGTCTTTGGCACGTTGCCGAAAGAGTGGTAACCGCGGATCCTCATACGCGCTGGCGTCACCACAGTAGAGGCGTGCTGACACCAGTTCGCAATCCAGCGGCATGTCGTTCTGAATCTGATCCGGATGACCGCCGAGCAAACCTCTCGACGCCCATTCCCCGCCCGATAGTTCATCAAGGAGGTTCTGATACGCGTCCAACCGCTCTGGATCGAGATGGAGCTGTTGGACCAACCCACTATCCCCGGGCGGTAACGTTACGGTTTCAACAGAGCTTAGAGAGGACACTTGATAGCGCGCGTAGTCAGGCAGATCGGCGGGCCAGTCCGTACGATCTGTTGGCGGTGTAGACTCGGGTAGAAACATGACCGCAAAGCTGCCGGCATCTTTCGGATCAAATCCCCATGTGCTTTGCTCGGCGTCGTAGAAGAACAGCAGCAAGCCCTCTTTTGGAAGACCCAGTTGAACAGCGACTGGAGGTTGAGATGAGAGCTCGATCTGCGCGATGAAAGCCTGGCTGCGACCTTTGTATTGAGGCCACGGTACGGAAGCGGGCAGATCGGGAAGACCGCCGAACCTCGACCGCGTCTTTCCCCTCTCGCCACTGCTCGGCGTCAGAACCACAGCGCTACGGGCGAGCCGCCCGATCGCTTCAAGGTCCTCAAACCCGTGCGCATGCGCACGCGCGAGTAGGTCATCAATAGTCATCACTATGCCTCTCCCACGTGATTGCCTCCGCCATTACTCCGACTTTGAGGCGTTTCAATTGTGCGGCAGAAAATCACGGGAAGGAAAGTCAGGGTTGAATACGCCGAAGGCGTTAGCTAATTTCAGCCCAGGGTTCGAGCCTGCGAGAACCCTGGGATCAGAAATCAGTAGCGGTTTCTAACCCTGAAAGGGTTTGTCGCGGCAGAAACCCTTTCAGGGTTCACCTCTTCTTTTTATGCCTGGTCCCAGGGTTGTCGCTCTGCTCCAACCCGTGGGCTGAAATTAGCCAACGCCTTCGGCGTGGTCAGCGGATTCTTTTTAGGTGGACCAGCACTCTTGAGTTAGGCGGCTGCGTCTCAAAAGAGTTGGGGGCGTCACCTACCCCCCTTCACAGAAGTCAGTGACGCCCCTCTGGTCCCACACTACTGGGCCAGTGCAGGAAATGCGCAAAGCTCTTTCACGTCACAGAGCCTCGGCAAGTTGCGCCTTATATATCTCCCAACTGGGTAGCCTCGCAACGCCCGCCAAAAATCCCCTTATCCAGATTTAATGCAAGCCTGGCTGCATGTGTCTATTTACACACACTTCACCCGTACCGCCACACGGGCAGTTGTACCCAACTGGGAGTTGCCAGACTTCCGTCTAGCGGTTTATCAGCGTAACGATCGTGAGTACAAAATTCGCGAGTGTCACACTTGAACTGGTGTTCGCCGTCGCCTGTGATGCCGGCGGCGGTGGCGGCGCCACGACATCACTGGTCGGGATATTGCCCGGCGCCGCGACGTCGTTGGTCGGTATATTCCCCGCTAGAGCGGTGACAGACAGCAACCCTGTAAGAGCAACAGCCAATACAACGGGTTTCATTTTGAGAGTCTCCTTTTGATTGAGGATGCAAGTCTACTTGTATCAGAAATCGCGAAGCCAATATAGAAAGTTCTTGCGGGCCAGCCCGAACGCGGTTTAATATCCCGCCCGCAAGGCTCTTTTTACTCACCGCAAGAAGGTCTATCAATTGAAGTTAGCCTCACCAAAGCTCGACACGTCGCACCTGTCGCGGGACGAGGAAGCTCTGTCCCGGTGCGAACTCGCTTTGGAATTCAAAGACAAAGCAGACTACGCAAGCGCTCTTCAGATCATGCGCCCATTGTGGCATGGAGTCGGCGAGCGGCCCGACACCAGAGAGCTTCATCCGGCGACTGCGGCTGAAGTCCTGCTTTGCACGGGGATCCTGACGGGTTGGATTGGCAGCCGGGACCAGATCAAAGACGCCCAGGAAATCGCCAGAAACCTGATCACCGAGAGCATCAACTATCACGAGTCGCACAAGGACATCAGGAAGGTGGCCGAGGCGCAGTCGGAGCTCGCTTATTGCTATTGGCGCGACGGCCAGGTAAATGAAGCGCGAATCATGCTTCAGGAGGCGCTCGAACGACTGCCGCCGGCAGGACTCAAACGAGCGCGGGCGCTCCTCAAGCTGGCGGACGTCGAACAATCAGCGGGCAGGCATTACGACGCGCTTAAGATTCTCACCGACAATGCTTCGGTCTTTACAAAGATTCGACATCTTGCGACTAGAGGCTCTTACCACAATGAACTTGCGATGACGTTCGAGCAAATTGCGGTTGGGGACCACCGGCCTGATTACTTTCTCTGCGCGCTCGCCGAATATAAAGTCGCAGAACATCAATTCAAGTTAGCGAAGAATCACATCTTTCGCGCTTGCGTTAAGAACAATGTCGCCGTCGTGCTTACGAACCTGCGCCGGTTCAAGGAAGCCCACAAAAATCTCGACCAGGCGCGAGACCTGACCGTTCGCTTCAAGGATCGCACGCGCACGGCACAGGTTGACTGCACTCGCGCTGAATTGCTGATCGCCGAAGGAAAGTTCAAAGCCGCTGAAGCCGTCGCCCGCAGAGCAGCATCGGCGTTAGACAAAGTCGGGCATCGGACCTGGCTTGCGGACGCGCTCATCTCACAAGCAACGGCGTTGGCCCGCTTGGGCAAACACGAACGCGCTCACGTCGTCCTCCAACGCGCGATGGAAGTAGCGCACGAAGCAGACGCACTCAACAAAGCCGGTTTGGCTGCGCTTACTTTGATTGAGGAAGTGGATCGCCTGTCGCCTGATACTCTGCAAGCAGCGTATCAGCAGGCGCGCGAGTGGTTGGCGGACTCGCAAAGCCGGCAGGTGTTAACGCGTTTGAATGCGGCGGCCGGAAAACTCGCGGCGCGCGTGCGCAAAGAACTCAGCCGCGACGAAGCGATTGAGATTCTCTTGAGCAAACCCTGCGACCTGGACCAAAAACTACTGGAGTATGAGCACGATTTGATCAAGCAGGCGTTGAGGCAGTCGAACGGCTCTGTAACACACGCCGCGACCTTGTTAGGTAAGAGTTATCAGGGCCTGGCCTACATGATCGAAACGAAGCACCAGGACTTGATGACGGCACGAACGCCGGTGCGCCGCAGGCCACGGAAAAGACGAAAAAAGTAGCTAGAAGGAAACGCTGTAACTCACGCCCGGATGGCGCCCGCGTTCGAAGATAGCGCCGATCTGATGCCTTCCAAACGTGTAATTGACAATCGGATGTACACGCACACCGTCGAACAGAATCGTTGAGCTCCAACGTTCGCCGATCGCGATGTTCAACCCTCCGATCACCCGCGCACGATCTTCAAAAGTTCCATAAGCAACACCCACATAAGGACTGACCGGCAGGTTGGTCCAATGCTTGATACTCTTGCTCACCGTCGCGTAGAACGATTGTCCCGATGGCGTGCCGATGCGGTCGGAGCTCGTGCCGACGATCAATGCCGGCCGTTGATGTGTTTCTGTGACCACGACGAGATTCGCGAGTGGACTAACCTTGCCGGCCAGCGGGTTGTATTCAATGCCGGCGGTAAATCGCGGATGAAAGCGGTGGGTGAGAGTGTTGCGCCACTTCGCGCGATCGATCTGCTTGGCGATCAATCGCACGCCGTAGGTCCACTTGTAACTGTTGTCCCCTGCCCCGCTCACGGCGCGGCCCTCGCCGGGTCAAAGCGGTCAACTCGGAACTGCCGAGACTTCGGGCTTTCGTTCCTTCGCGGCGCTCGGTTCCGGTTTGTTATTGCTTGCGACCGCGAGCAGGGCTTCGATCTGTTTTCGCAGCCCGGCTTGATCGACAACGCCGGAGATGATCTTCGTGATCTTTCCTTCACGATTAATGATGACCGTCCCGGGCAGAGCAGCGCCGAGGCCAAAGCGCACCATGTGCTCGGTAGTGCCGCCAACCCAGATCGGGAAATTCACTTTCGTCTCTTTTACAAACTGGAGCACTTTGCTGCGATCGGCAAGGTCGTCCGTCGAGACGCCGATCACCTGAACGCCCAACGGCGCGAATTCATTCTGAATCACTGCCAGGTCCGGCATCTCTTTCCGGCACGGAACACAGTACGTGGCCCAGAAGTTCAGCACGACGATGCGGCCCTTCAGGCTTTGCAGCGATTGCTCAACTCCCGAGAGATCGTTGAGTGTCAGGTCCGCCGATTGCCCAACCGATCTCGCGGCTTCACGTTCCGCTAGACTCAGCGCGAGCACTTGCAAACTATCGACACGAATCGTGCTCACATCTTTCTTCATCTGAATCGTGCCTTCAACCGCGATGCGTTTGCCGACGAAGTCGAGCCA
>DASUPR010000114.1:0-15889 GCA_036281015.1 Pyrinomonadaceae bacterium | reverse complement strand
CTCGCGCCTTTTGATTACCCTCGGCGTGGCGGTTGTTCTGCCGGCATTGACTCTGATCTACGTCAACTTCGAACACGTCAAGTCAATTCAACGCGACAAAAAGGTCGAAGCGCTGATCCATCGCGACTTCCAGTACATCCTTTCTATTTCGGAAAAAAAGATCAACCAGAAAACCTACGCGCTGGTCGATCACGCTAAAGAGCAGTTCCCGCACGATAACGATAGCGACGCAGACAAACGACAAAAGCTCACGCTTCTGTTGGCACAGTCGCCGTGGTTTTCGCACGCGTTCATTTTTGACGCCGACAAAGGTGATAAGGCACTCATCCTCGAGACGCAACCAAACACGAGCGAAGAGGAACGTGAGCGTTTGATAAAGAGCTACGGCGCCTGGTTCAAAATTGAAGGCCGCGATACGGCAAACCAAATCAACCGGCGAACCAAGCGGCTTATATGGTGGAGTGGTGAGTCGGACACGTCCGCTGGTCCAACTTACAGCACGACCGTCTTTTTTACGTTTCCGTACTTACCAAAAAACCGGCCGGTGTTCGGTGGCGCGAGCTTCGATACGAAGTACTTGAAAAAAACTTTCTTTCCGGAAGTGCTCGACGATCTGATCTCCAAGAAACTTGCCGATAAGGAAGATCGCTCCGTGGCGGGCATGCTCCACGAACTGAACCCCCCGGATCCCGACCAGGGTCATCAAGACGAGCGTCTCGCGATGGTGGTTTACCTTGCGGACGCAGGTTCAGGCCGCGGCTATCGTGAGTTTGCGGCAACGCCGACGTGGGGCACGGGCAAACCGGAAGTTTCGCAAAACCTCGACGATCCGTTTCGCGGCCTCTCGCTGGGGATCAAGTTTCAGGGGACAACAGCAGAAGCGATCAGCCGCCGTTGGGTCTTCCAGAGTTTTCTGATACTCGGCGTCTTGTCGGTGTTGATGATCGGCGGACTCGTGTTGACGTATCGCAGCGTCAACAAGCAAGTCGCTTTCGCGCGGCTCAAGTCAGACTTCGTTTCGAACGTCTCGCACGAACTGCGGACGCCGCTCGCGCTGATTCGACTCTACGCCGAAACACTCGAACTCGGCCGCATCACCACAAGCGAGAAGAAACACGAGTACTACAGCATCATTCGCAAAGAGAGCGAACGTCTAACCGCGCTCATCAACAACATTCTCGACTTCTCGCGAATCGAAGCAGGCCGCAAGGAATACGACTTTCGGGAAACCGACATCGCCGAGCTCGTGCGCAACACGCTAGACTCGTATCGCTTCCAGATCGAACAACAGGGCTTCGCGCTCGAGGAACAGATCGAGCCGGGCATTCCGAAAGTGCGCGTCGATCGCGAAGCCATCGCGCGGGCGCTTGTCAATCTGGTCAACAATGCACTGAAATATTCGGACAACGAAAAATTCCTGGGCGTGAAGCTTTACCGCGAGCAGAGCGTGTTAAAGCTGGAGGTGATTGACCGCGGCATCGGTATCGAGCGCCACGAGCAAACGCGAATTTTTGAAAAGTTTTACCGCACGTGCGATCCGCTGGTGCACAACACGAAAGGCAGTGGGCTCGGTTTGTCACTCGTGCGTCATATCACGCACGCGCATGGAGGCGAGGTCGAAGTTGAAAGCGCGCCGGGCCGCGGCAGTAAGTTTACGCTGCGGCTCCCGTTGTCAGGCGCTGCTCAGCCGGAGACGACGGGCGCTGCGTAGGAGGCGGCAATTATGAAAAGCAAGATCCTCATTGTTGAAGACGAACCCGCGATGGTCGCCGGACTGCGCGACAACTTTGAGTACGAGGGTTACGAAGTGATTAGCGCGGAAGACGGCGTTAGCGGTCTCGAACGCGCGCTCGCCGATTCGCCGGATCTGGTTGTGCTCGACGTGATGATGCCGCGCATGAGTGGTCTTGATGTTTGCAAGCAGTTGAAAGCGAAACGTCCGGCAGTGCCGATCATCATGCTGACCGCACGCGGTCAGGAGATCGATAAGGTTGTTGGTCTTGAACTGGGCGCGGATGATTACGTTACGAAGCCGTTTTCGATACGCGAGTTGATGGCGCGTGTTAAGGCTGTGTTGAGACGCGCTTCGACGTCTGCGCCAACATCGGAGATTTATCGCTTCAGCGATGTTGAGGTGAATGTTCGCAGTAATGAAGTGCGGCGCAACGGCGAGCTTGTTGATCTTTCGTCAAAAGAGTTTGCGTTGCTGGCGTACTTCATTGCGCATCCAGTGGAAACACTTAGTCGCGATCGACTGCTCGACGCGGTGTGGGGATATGAAAATTATCCGAGCACGCGCACGGTCGATACACACATCGTTCATCTCAGACAAAAGCTCGAACCAAATCCGGAAGAGCCTCGTTTCATACTTACCGTCCATGGCAGTGGTTACAAGTTTGTTGGGTAACTCTCCGTGTCTCTGTGTCTTTGTGGTTTAAACCACCGAGACATAGAGATATGCAGTACGTAAGGTTAATCGTTATGACTGCACCAGCACTTACACCAGAGTTGTCTCCCCTTGAACTCAAACTCGAGGCGCTTCAGCAGCAGTATGCGGAGTTGAACACGGCGATCTTCGAAGCGGCACAAGTGCACCGCCGTTTGTGCGCGCCGAGTATCGTTCACTACGGACCATTCGACATCGCGAGCGAGATCTTCGCGGTGCGTCACTTGCCCGGCGATTTTTTCACAGTCGAAGAAACGGAAGAAGGAATGGTGCTCGCGCTCGGCGACATCGGCGGCAAAGGACTGGCCGCGGGAATGTGGGTCAGTCATCTTGCCGGTTTGGTTCGCACGCACACTGCCGCAAACAGCAGTCCCGAAGCGATCGTCGCGGGCGTGAACCGCGACTTCGCGCGCATGTCGCCGGCAGTGCCGTTGAGCAGTTTGTTTGTTGCGCGGCTCAACGCGAGTTTGAGCACGCTCGATTATTGCAGCGCGGGCCATCCGCCGGCGTTGTTGCTGCATGGCGACGGCAAACTGGAATCGCTTTCTGATGGCGGGCCGGTGCTCGGCGTCGTGCCGGAGGCGTGGTTTGATTGCGGCTCGGTGCAACTGCACGCGGGCGATGTTATTTTGGTTTGTTCCGACGGCATTCTCGAATCTTTCAACGACTGCGAACAGGAGTTCGGCAGCCGGCGTCTGGAAGCAGAGTTTCGACGCGCGCATGGGGGCTCGGCTGAGTCGATGCTGTTTTCGGTTCTCGGCGCCGTGCAGGATTTCGCCGCGCCGCATCCGCTCACGGACGACATGACACTCGTGCTGATCACGAAAAAGGAGAGGAGTGTTCTGTGACGAAGTACTTCAAATTCATCTGGTTTTCATTCCTGTTTACAGCGGTGGTTCTGGGCGCCGTTGCTGTAACAGCGGCGCAGGAGAAGTTCGCGCAGCTCGACAAGAACAAGATTCGCTACGTCAGTGAAGGCAAAGGCAAAGACGCAATCGTGCTGGTCCATGGCTGGGGTTGCCGGCTCACGCAGTGGCGCGATCAGATAACAGGATTGTCGCCGCGTGCGCGTGTCATCGCACTCGATCTTCCGGGACACGGCGAGAGTGACAAGCCCGAGATCCAGTACGACATGGATCTGTTCGCGGCCGCGATCGATGCGGTGATGAAAGACGCCGGCGTCGAGCGCGCGGTGCTGGTGGGCCACAGCATGGGCACGCCCGTGGTGCGGCAGTTCTATCGTAAATATCCGCAGAAGACTCTGGCGCTCGTGATCGTCGACGGCGGATTGAGACCGTTCGCTACGAAAGAGCAGCGCGAACAGTTTATGAAGCCGTTGCGTGGTCCAAATTACAAAGAAGCCGGAGCACAGATGTTTGCCGCGATGACTGCGACTTTGTCTGACGCCGACAAGGAACGAGTCAGGACTTCGTCGTGGAACACGCCGCAACAAGTGCTCGTGAGCGCAATGGAGGCGATGGCTGAAGAGTCGCTCTATGGGCCAGACAAGATTAACGTGCCTGTGTTTGCAATTCTCGCCAAGTCACCGTTTTGGCCGGCGGACACCGAACAGTTCCTTCGTAGCCTCGCGCCCGACCTGGAATACCAGATGTGGGATGGCGTGAGTCACTTCCTGTTTATGGATAAGCCGAAGGAGTTCAACGACGCGGTGACCGCTTTTCTGGACAAGAAGAAACTGTTGAAATAGGACAACAACTCAAGACAAGAAAGGGGAAGTTATGGCAGACGTAAAGCCAATTCCGGAAGGATATCACTCTGTAACACCGTACCTGTGCGTCAAGGGCGCAGGTGAGGCGCTCGAGTATTACAAGAAGGCGTTTGGCGCGATCGAACTGTTTCGCATGGAGCACGACGGGAAGATCGGCCACGCGGAAATCAAGATTGGCGACTCGCCGATCATGCTGGCTGACGAGTTCCCGGAGATGGGTTTTGTTTCACCCGTATCGCTGGGCGGCTCGCCGGTCGGGATCATGATTTACGTGGATGACGTCGACACGATTTACAAACAAGCGCTCGACGCCGGTGGTGTCGAAAAGAAACCCGTTCAGGATCAGTTCTACGGCGATCGATCGGGTACGCTGACCGATCCGTACGGTCACGTCTGGACCGTCGCGACCCACAAAGAGGACGTCGCACCAGAGGAGATCGAGAAACGCATGGCGGCCATGAAAGCGAGTGGCGCCGCCGGGTAAGATTCGCAGTGGGTCGCAAGCGAGCTTACGACTTTTTCGCCTCGGCATAGCCGAGGCCAGGGAAGTGCAGAAATCAAGCGCAGCCGGCGGCGTAGCCGCGGGGCGACTACGAAACCGGGGTGCGGACTTCGCGCAGGCGGCGTTCGAGGAAGCGGCGTTCGCTGTCGTTAGTGGCCAACGTTAGGGCCAGTTCGTAACTTTCGGTCGCTTCCGTGTTCGAGCCGAGACGGCGCAGCATGTCTGCGCGTGCGGCATGAAGCAGGTGATACTCGTCGAGCTCGCCCGATGCGGCGAGTTCGTCGATTATCGCCAAACCGGCGCGTGGTCCATGGGCCATCGCAATCGCGACGGCGCGGTTCAACGCCACGACGGGCGAGGGGAGTAGTTGCTGCAGGAAGTCGTAGAGTTTGACGATCCGGGGCCAGTCCGTATCATCGGCGCGAGCAGCCTTGCAGTGCTCCGCGGAGATTGCCGCTTCAAGCGCGAATGGACCAGGTGAGTTGCTGAGTGCTTCATCAACCAGCGTCAACGCCTCCGCGATCTGCTCCTTGTTCCAGCGGCTTCGATCCTGTTCTTCGAGGACGACGAGATCGCCTGCTTCATCGAGTCGAGCTTCGCGTCGTGAATCGTGCAGCAACATCAACGCAACCAGCGCAGTGGCTTCCGCGGGCGGATTTGGTTCGAGCAGTTTAGTGACGAGCCGTCCGAGGCGGATCGCTTCCGCGCATAAGTCCGCGCGGATAAGCGGCTGGCCGCGCGTGGCTGCGTAGCCTTCAGTGAAGATGAGATAGATTGCGGTTAAGACTGCGTCGAGACGCTCCGGCATGTCGCTCGTGTCGGGAACGGTGAAGGGAATTCCGGCGTCGCGAATCTTTCGCTTTGCGCGGACGAGCCGCTGGGCCATCGTCGCAGTCGGAACAAGAAACGCGCGCGCGATTTCGTCGGTTTGCAAACCCCCGAGCGTGCGCAACGTCAACGCGACTTGCGCTTCGAGCGCGAGTGCCGGATGGCAACAAGTGAAGATCAGACGCAGTCGATCGTCGGGAATTTCGCCCCAGTTGAAGTTGGGTTCGTCGACGATCTCACTCGGAAAGAACTCCGGATGCGTCTCCAGTTTTTCTTTCAAACGAGTTTGGCGCCGCAGGCGATCGATCGCTTTGTGTTTGGCGGTTTGAATGATCCACGCGCTCGGTGATTCAGGAACGCCTTCAGTGCGCCACTGGTCAACGGCGGCGGTGAACGCCTCCTGCGCGGCATCCTCGGCGAGCTCAAAGTCGCCAAATTGCCGGATTAGCGTGGCCACGATGCGGCCCCAGTCAGTCCTGTAGACCGCATCGACAGTGCTATTAGTGACCTGGGCGTTGGGAAGCACGTTTGATAATAAAAAAATTACCGCGAGGGTGTCGATTCACGGGCAGCTCGTTCGACTTAGGGTGGAGGTGAACAATTCAGGTGAAATACATGTTGCTGGTTTATCTTGCTGAAGATTCGTTGAGTGAAGAAGAACGAGAGCACTGCTATGTCGAATCGGCTGCGCTCTCGCGCGATCTGAACACGCAGGGAAAGTACATCTCCGCCGGACCGTTGCATCCGACAATAACCGCCACCAGCTTGCGCGTGCGCGATGGAAAGCGGCTCGTAACGGATGGTCCTTTCGCGGAAACTCGCGAACAACTCGGCGGCTACTACTTGATCGACGCGCACGATCTCGACGAAGCGATGAAGATCGCCGAACGCATACCCGTCGCCAAATACGGCACGATTGAAATCAGACCGGTGCTGGAAATTTCAGGCTTGCCTGAGAATTGAGGAGACCATTCAAATGCAAGCAGAGCCAATAGCTGTTTCGAAAGGCGCTCTCTGGGCCGCGAGAATCATCACCGCTCTCGTGGCGTTGTTTCTTCTGATGGACGGCGTCATGAAACTCGTGAAGCCGGCGTTCGTCGTCGAAGAGACGATGCGGCTCGGTTATCCCGAACGAGTGATCGTGCCGATCGGAATCGTCCTGATCGTCTGTACGGTTCTTTACCTGGTTCCGAAAACTGCGGTGCTCGGCGCGATCCTGTTGACGGGTTATCTCGGTGGCGCTGTCGCGACGCACGTTCGCGCGGGCGAGCCTGTGTTTTCAGTTGTCTTCGCGATCGTGTTCGGTGTTTTAGTGTGGCTGGGACTTTATTTACGCAATCCCACGCTACGTTTGTTAATTCCGTTCAGCTCTATTTAGAAGGAAACGATTATGAACATTGTGCTTTGGATCATTCAGGTACTGTTGGCGCTTTTATTTCTGTTTGCCGGCGGCATGAAGCTGGTGACATCGGCGGATCAGTGGCAGGCGCAGGCGCAGACGCTGCCGGAGGTGATGCGCTTTTCCCACGCGTTCATGGTGTTCATCGGCGTGGTTGAAGCGCTCGGCGGACTCGGGTTGGTGCTACCCGGCATAGTGCGCAAGTGGAAAGGATTGACGGCGCTCGCGGCCCTCGGGTTGGTGGTCGTAATGATCGGCGCGGTCGTTGTTAGCATCATGGCGTTCGGCATTGCAGCGGGGATCATCCCGTTAGTAGTTTGCTTGCTTTGCGCGTTCGTGGCTTACGGGCGCGGTGTGAAACACTGGTAATTATTCTGTTCAAGGGAGACAAATCATGGAATTGAGTCCGTATCTTATGTTCAATGGGACGTGTGAAGAGGCGCTGAAGTTTTACGAACAAAATCTTGGCGCCAAGATCGAAGCGGTAATCAAGCACGCCGGAACTCCGGCGGAAGAACACGTACCGGCCGAATGGCGCGACAAGGTGATGCACGCGCGGTTCACGATCGACGGCCACGTCGTGATGGCGTCCGATGCACCGCCGGGACATCAAAAAGAGTCCGGAGGGTTCTCGCTCTCACTCGCGCTCAACGACGTCGCGAAAGGCGAAGAGATCTTCAACAAGTTGTCAGACGGCGGTTCGGTGACGATGCCGTTTGGTCCGACTTTCTGGGCCAAGGGATTCGGCATGTGTGTCGATCGCTTTGGTATTCCCTGGATGGTTAACTGCGAACAAGGAGAAAATTGATGAGCTACGTTGACGGATTTGTCGTACCGGTGCCGGAATCGAACCTGAAACAATACCGCAGCATTGCACAGAAGGCGGGAAAGATCTGGAAAGAACACGGAGCATTGCACTACGTCGAAGCAGTCGGCGACGATCTCGACGTGAAGTTTGGGCTTTCGTTCAAGAAGGCGTTCAAGCCGAAGCCGGGTGAGACTATTCTGTTTTCGTTTATCGTCTTCAAGTCGCGCGCGGATCGCGATCGTGTCAACGCGAAGGTGATGAGCGATCCGCGTATGAATAAAATGATGGCGAGCGGCCAAGAGATGCCGTTTGACGTGAAGCGCATGTGCTATGGTGGTTTCAAATCCATAATCGACATGTAAAGGGCGCATTCCGATGAACGTTCGACAAATCAACTGGCCGTTGTGGGTCGGTGTTCTGCTGACGCTGATTGGAGGCTTCAGCTACATTGCGGTCTTTGTCTGGTTCCCGATCACGCGCGATTTTCCGTGGGTCAACCTGCTGATCTTTTTAGTGGCGGCAGTTTTTCTCTGGAAAGGAGTACGGCGAGGCTTCGCACGCGATCGGGTTCACCCGACGCGTTCGAAGATCCTGACGTCGATCTTCACTACGGTTTGCGTGCTGATGATCGCGCTGTTTCTCTTTTCGTATTTCGTTTTCGCGCGCTGGCTGCCGCCGTCCACCGGCGCGCCGCAGGTGGGCCAGAAGGTGCCGGAGTTTACACTGCCTGACTCGACTGGCCGCCAAGTGTCACTCAACGAGTTGCTGACCACGCCGATCGAAGGCAAACCGCCGAAAGGTGTTTTGCTGATCTTCTACCGGGGTTACTGGTGACCGTTGTGCAACTCCGAGTTGCGGGGTATCGAAAAGAGTTTGCCGAGTTTTAATCAAGCAGGTATTCGTCCGGTGGCGATCAGCGTTGACAGTCCTGAAGTGTCGCGCAACCTGATGCAGCAATCGGGTTACACGTTTCCGTTTCTCGCCGACGAGAAAGCTGAAGTGATTCGCCGCTACGATCTGTTGCACGCAGGCGCGGGCGAGAATGGTGCGGACATCGCACGTCCGGCTGAGTTGTTGGTTGATAGAACCGGCACCGTGCGCTGGATCAATCTGACTGAAAACTACTTCGTGCGCGCGCGTCCCGAAGACGTGCTCGACAAAGTGAACTTGTTAGAGTAGATACAAAAAACTGCCACGGATTTACGGACAGTCTGTGTTCGTCCGTGTCATCCGTGGCAGCTTCTGTTTTGAACCGAATTTAGCCGGCCCGTTTCTTCAGCTCTTTCTGAGCTCGTTCGTCCTGTCCTACCCGGTAACCTTCCTGGTATCCGCGTGCGAACCCGGAACGGTATTCCTCGGCGAAGTTGCCAAAGCCTGCTTCCTTGAAATAGTGGGAGCGTTCGAAGCTGTAGCTCTTCGCTTTCTTGCCATCGTCCTTGCCGGTTTTGAAGCCGTCTTTGTACGCCCGGTTCACAGCCTCTTCGCTGTTATCGAAAACGTACCTGCTGTAGTAGTTTCCATATGGGCCCCAGGGACTATATCCCCAGCCATACGGGTAACCCCAGCTTCTAAAACCCCACGGTCGATAGTATCGATAGGGATATGGACGAACAATCACGACCCTGCGCCGACCCTGCGCCTGTACATCGCTCGGGGAAACGAAAGCGATGCCAGTGAGCAGAAGCGCTGTGAGGATCAGACCGCCTATTCGTCGTAAATATTTGCCTTTCATTTAACTTCTTGAAACCTCCTTGAAAGCCGCACTTACCCGACGCGTGTGCGGCTGATTAATCTCGTATCCGTTCTGCCGTTCGGATAAAACCGCACGACATAAGTCTCACGGTAGAGTCGCCGGCCGTAGCGCACGAGCCGTGATCGCGTCACAGTACGCGACCGTCTGTCGTAGCGCCGGTCGTAGCGTCTGTCATACCGTCTGCCATAACGATCCCTCTGCCACTGTGGTGCAGAACTGGCGTTAACTGTTGCATTTACATGCGAGTTTTCCGCTGTTCTTGCCTCGGCCGGGACTACAAAACCTAAGGTCAGCAACGCGAATGCGATTCCGAGTAACTTCTTCATCTCACTTTCCCCTTTGATCTAAAAAACTATGGTCGGGCGCCCCCCGTTTTTCTGGAGAGAGCCCGACCTGTTATCTAAGACACGCGAGCCGGCAGTTTGGTTACATTATTTACTCCCGCATTTTCTCCTCGAGGAGCCGCATTGCCGGTTCGCTCACGAAGATTTTTGCATGGAACTGCCGGCCCCATTCGAGAGCGGTTACATTGCGATATTCGTACGTGTTTTCGACGTCGTATCGGCCGGCGTAACCGGGATGAAGCTTCTTTCTGAGCGAGGCTCGAATGGTGGGATCGGCGCCGTGATCGAGGAGCAACTTGGTGAACTCTGCCTGTTGCGGTTGTTGCAGGAGGTTCATCCAGTAATTTGGCTGCGACAGGACGCTGCAGAACAGCGCGGTGTGCCCGCCGAAGCCGTCGGCGTCGACCGCGGCGCGTATGTTCGGGTCCATGCCTTGTTGCAGCAGCCAGCGTGCGATTTCGATCTCGTCCCACTCGACGCAGAGATGGAGCAGGGTTGTGCCCTTGAGTGGCGTGCCTTGCGTTGCCAGGACTTCGTCGTGACAGCCGAGTTCGGGCGGATAGATCTCTTCGTGCGTGAACGTGCGGCTGAGGAGTTGCGGATCGCGGCGCAGGTGTTCTTCGAGCAGATCGATGCGTCCGCGGTGCAGCGCCATCACGGGCGTGTCGGGAAGTGTGACGCCGTGTTGCAGGTAGAGTTCGAGAATCCGGTGTTTGGCTGCGGGGTTGCGGCTGTCGGATTCGAGCACGACGTCGACGGGTGCGAGGCTGTTGCCGTTTTCGTCGATTACTTTTGCGCCGAGTTCGAGAGCGAGTTCTGTGCCCGTGGCGCTCAGCGTGTAGGCGGTGCCGGCGAGTGCGCCGTCTGGTATCGGCGGCGAGCCCATCATCTCGTAAAGCATGCGGGCTGTGCCGGTCTTGCTTTGCAGCAACGCGCGATTGATGGCGTGTTCGAGATCTCTTGCGCCGAGATCGTAAAGCATTCTGATGATGCGATCGCGGCCGAGATTCGCGGCGTAGCTGAGCGGTGGTCCCCAGTTGCCGTTGCGTACGCCGGCGTTCTCGTGAATCAGCTTTGGATGTTTGGTGACGAGATCGCGTACGGCGTCGAGGTCGTCACGCCAGATCGCGTCGATCAGTTTGCAGCTTTGGACCAGGCGCGGCCAGTTGGACGCGCCGTAACTGCGCGCGAGTGCGAGTTGTGCATCGGCGAGCTTGACTTCGGTTGGTGATTGAAAGTTTTTCGGGTGAAACGTGTTGAGTTCCGCAAGTGCTTCGGCGTCGCCGTTGCGAACACTGCGCAACAAGTCTTTTGCCTGGTGTCTTAGTTGGTCCAGGTTGGGACGAACACGGAGTTGACGCGTGGGTTCTGGATTTTGCTGGTTGGACATACGAGCCTCCTTCGTTATGCCCGGTGTCCGCTGTTTCGGGCGAAAGGAGGTTCGCGTTGGAACCTGGTCGAACGAAATGTTCAGGTGAACTCAGTTCTGCCCGCGGACGGGAGGCGCCCTGTTGCGCCGCGGGCAGAATAGCTCTTCGAGAGCCCGTTATCAAGACCGGTCCTGGGCGCGTTCGAAGGCGCCCTCGAAATAGAGCGGTTCGAGGCCCGTTGCCCAGTATTCGACCGCGGCCCGATTTGGTTGCGAGGTTTCCTGGCCCGTCCTTAACGAAGGCATCGTGCTGTCGACTGGCTCGAATTCCAACCACCCGGTCCACGTACCATCCGCTCGTTCCTCGCCATAACTCCGCACGGTGTAAGCGGTGCCGTTCGCCGCGATCACTTCCGTCGTGTATTCCTGTAAAAGCTCTGCCATTTCACACTCCTGACCCTCTTGTCTCGGCGACATTCTTGCACGAGCAACGTCGAGAACACCTGCTTGGGACAGTTTCTGCAGGAACTCTTGAAACAATCGCGTACGTTCCCGGAACGCCTGTTTGCGGCAGTGAGAAACGCACGTTACACAACTTCCGCATCGGTGTGGGCATCGTGATTCACTGAT
The DNA here is from genome assembly GCA_036281015.1 of Pyrinomonadaceae bacterium. Lineage (GTDB taxonomy): Bacteria > Acidobacteriota > Blastocatellia > Pyrinomonadales > Pyrinomonadaceae > PSRF01. The sequence goes on along the minus strand of DASUPR010000114.1, from coordinate 4,081 downwards.
GTCATAATGTCGCTCACGATGAGCGAAACAGACGATGCGAAACAGAAAGCGGCTGCGACTTACAACGCGGCCGCTGATTTTTTTGATCATCCGGTGAATACGTTTTGGGAGCGTTACGGCCGTCGCACGATCGATAGGCTTCAATTAGAGCGAGGCGCGCGCGTGCTCGATGCGTGTTGCGGCAGTGGCGCGTCGGCGATTCCCGCGGCGCAGGCTGTTGGACCTGAAGGTTCCGTCGTCGGTGTTGACCTGGCTGAGAACCTGTTGAAGCTCGCGCGCGGTAAATCCCGACAACTCGGCCTTACGAACGCCGTATTTCAAACAGGTGATATGACGGCGTTGGAATTTCCTGACGAAAGCTTCGACGCGGTTGTTTGTGTATTCGGAATCTTCTTCGTGCCCGACATGGAGGGCGCGCTACGCGAACTGAAACGCGTGGTGCGTCACGACGGGCGAATGGCGATCACGACCTGGGGACCGCGGCTCTTCGAACCGATCAACAGCGTGTTCTGGGATTCAGTCCGCAGTGTCAGGCCCGACCTCTACAAAGGCTTCAACCCGTGGGACCGTATTTGTGAAGCCGGCGCGCTGCGCTCGCTGCTCGAATCCGCAGGACTCGCGGACGTACGAGTTGCCGCCGAAACGGACTCTCAGCCGGTGAATTCACCCGAGGACTGGTGGTCGATGATCCTGGGCAGCGGTTACCGCGGCACTGTCGATCAGCTCTCCGCGGCTGAACGAGAGCTGGTAAAAAACCAGAATTTCGATTTCATTCGCCGCGAAAACGTCCGCGCGATTGAAGCCAGCGTCCTCTACGCACAAGCGTCCGCGTAAAACTTTCCGCAAAAAATTTCGGCAGGCTGTCGATCTGTCGCCCCATCATTCGACTAATCAATGAAAGGAGCTTATTAGATATGGCAGCAGTAAACCCTGTGGCCGGCGGCGATGCCCGCACAGAGCCACGCAAGCAAAAGATCACAACATTTCTTTGGTTCGACAACAATGCCGAAGAGGCAGCGAATTTCTACGTTTCAGTCTTCAAGAACTCACGCATTATTAAGACAGCGCGTTATCCGGAGGGCTCACCTGGCCCACAGGGCGCAGTGATGACGGTGGATTTTGAGCTCGACGGACAGGAGTTCATCGCGCTTAACGGCGGCCCGCACTTCAAGTTCACCGAAGCGATCTCGCTCGTCGTGCACTGCAAGACGCAGGAAGAAGTCGATTACTACTGGGAGAAACTGACGGCGGATGGCGGACAGGAAAGTCAGTGTGGTTGGCTCAAGGATAAATACGGACTCTCGTGGCAGATCACGCCGGACGTGTTGCTGAACTTTTGGTCGGAAGGTGATTCCACACAAGCGCAGCGCGTGATGCAGGCGATGATGGGCATGAAGAAGATCATCATCAAAGATATTGAAGCGGCGGCCGCCGGCTAGAATCTAAATCGGACCTTTGATCGCTCGCCACCGTCGCGCTCTATTGCAACCGGCCGCGTAATAGTCGACCCTGATTTTCGGTATCTGACCGAGCGTGGCGTTTGCGTACGAAAGCACAGCAGCTTTTGTCGCGGCGGTGGGCCGTAGCGATGCGCAGTCGTCGGTGATGACCGTGCCAAAGTCCTGAATCACACGCATGCGTCCGTTCTGAAAACTCATCAGCGCGGCCATCTCGATGATCTCGCCCTGGGCCATATCGCCACTCGTCATTAACAACTCGTTTATTCCGTCGAGATCGAGATCGGTCTTCGCCACGATGCTGTTTTTGAAATCCACGTCGATGTCCGCCACGAGCCGGGGGCCGGAGAAGATCGCGACGCGCTTGGAGCCAAAGTTGTCAGCGTGAGATGCATTGCATTCGTTGACGAAGATCACGTACGCCGTTTCGTTCTGTCCCGCGGCGGTGAAACTTCCGTCTACCGCTTCAGCGACGTCCGGGACGATCTGTCCGGCGCGACGGGAGCCCGCCAAAAAATTCTCGCCTGCATCGAAGTTGGCCTGACAGCGATTCACATTCGTTAAGTACCGGCGAAAGACTTTCGAGAGCACATCGCGTTGAGTGGCCGCCGAAATTTTGGCCGGTTTATTCGGTCGTTCGTTGCGAAAGTCGTAGAGGACCTGGCGCTGCGGTGCCTGAGGTCTTTGCGCCGCCACTGGAACGAACGCCAGCAGCAGCAGGAGGAAAAGAATTGTTTTCATATCCAAAGATTACACTGTTAGAATCAGCGCCGCTATGACTAAATTACTTCTTGCTCTACTACTGACTACATTTGTTTCCGGTGAAGAATGGTCGCAGTTTCGTGGACCAAACGGCGCCGGCGTTTCCGCCACCACCGGTCTTCCAGAAACATTTGGACCATCCAAAAACGTCGTCTGGAAAACTGAGTTGCCGGCGGGCCATTCATCGCCCGTGCTGACAAGCGATCGCATTTTTGTGACCGCGCACACCAAGGAGAAACTTTTCGTGATGGGACTCGATCGCCAGAGCGGAAAGATTCTTTGGCAGAAGGAAGTGCCGCGCGTGCGTGAGGGAAGATTACAGAACGTGAATGGCCCAGCATCTGCGACTCCCGTCACCGACGGCTCGAACGTCTACGTGTTCTTCCAGGACTTCGGCCTGCTTTCGTATGACCGCGACGGCAAGGAACGTTGGAAACTCCAGCTTGGCCCATTCAACATCTTCTACGGCTTCGGGGCGTCGCCGATTCTGGTTGACGACAAAGTGATCCTGCCTGTCGATCAGGACCACCCGGCGTCGTACATGATCGCGGTCGACAAGAACACCGGCAAGGTTCGTTGGAAAGTCGAGCGGCCGATCGTGATCTCCGGTTATTCGACGCCGATCGTTTATCAACCGAAACAGGGACCAAAGCAGATCGTGGTTCCCGAATCGTTTCAGCTCTCGGCTTACTCGGTCCAGGACGGCAAGCGAGTCTGGTGGGTGCGCGGGTTGGCTTGCGAGATGAAATCGATCGCGAGCCAGGACGGCGAGTATCTCTACATCAACGGCTGGGGCTTCCCGCAGAACCAACCCGGACAGCAGGTTCCGACAGTTTCGTTTGAAGAAGGCCTCAAGAGATACGACAAGGACAACGATAGCCAGATCACAAAAGCAGAAGCAACCGGCAACGAGAAGATGGATAAAATCCTGAACGCCGCGTTCGAAGCGTTTGACATGAATCGCGACGACAAGCTGGACGCAAAGGATTGGGAAGTGTTTCGCGCGATGATGGCGTCCGAGAATGGATTGCTCGCGATCAAGATGGGCGGCACCGGCGATCAAACGGCGACCGCGATTCGCTGGCGTTATCAAAAACCCGTGCCGCAGGTGCCTTCGACGTTGCTCTACAAAGGCGTGCTCTACATGATCAACGACAGCGGCATTCTGCTTTCGTTCGATCCGGCAACCGGAAACGTGTTGAAGCAGGGACGGCTGCACGGCGCGATCGACAAATACTTTTCATCACCTGTCGCGGCTGACGACAAGGTGTTTTTGATTGGCCAGGGCGGTCAGGTTTCAGTGTTGAAGGCGGCAGGCGAATGGGAAGTGCTGGCGGTGAACGAACTGGACGACGAATGCTTCGCGACGCCCGCGATAGCGGACGGCCGAATCTACATTCGAACGCGCAGCGCGCTGTACGCTTTCGGAAAAAGTTGATGAAATAATTCCTGCCACAAAAAACGGGCCGAGCGGTGTTTACTCCTTTGAGCGTCAAATCCTACTGATTTTGAGCGGAAATCAGTTGCGAATAAAGCCAAAGGAAAAGCATGAGAAAGTTCGGCAGCATCACCGTGCTGTGCGCGATCGCTCTGTTTGCAAGCGCGTTCCCACTGTCAGCACAAACATCCGCTCCTTCCCCAACGTCTGATCCAGCGATCACAGCACTGAGCGTGATGGGAGTGGTGTCTGAGCTCAAGACAGACACGCGCCAGGTAATCGTCACGACCGCGGCCGGCAACCAGGTCACGGTCACACTCAGCGATCGCACGGTCTACATGCGCATCCCGCCCGGCGAGAAAACCAAAGACAAGTTCATCAAGATCAGCCCGACGGATTTCGGCGTCGGCGACAGTGTCTTTGC
>DASUPR010000113.1:0-8395 GCA_036281015.1 Pyrinomonadaceae bacterium | reverse complement strand
CCCGACGTCGTGAAGGAACGCGCTGATGGAACGATCAAGTGGGCCGTCGAGAAGTTGAAGCAGGACTACTTTACTGAGGACCCGAAAGAGATTCTCGACATCTGGTTGTTCAAAGACGCTGCCTCTTACACGAAGCACACGCGGCTGCTTTTCAACGACACGCCAACCACACCTTACGGCTATTACTCACGCGAAGACAAAGCGCTCATTATGAACATCGGCACGGGCGGCGGCACGTTGGTCCATGAGATCGTTCACCCGTTTATGGAGGCAAACTTTCCTGAATGTCCCTCATGGCTCAACGAAGGGTTGGGATCGTTGTACGAACAGTGTGGTGAACAGGACGGGCGTATTCACGGCTTTGTGAACTGGCGTCTTCCGGGTTTGCAAAAAGCGATCAACGCGAAGCAGGTGCCGGCGTTTAAGGCGCTGATGGCCATGGACCGCGACACGTTCTACGGCGATCGCAGCGGTGTTAACTACGCGCAGTCGCGCTATCTCTGCTACTACCTGCAACAAAAAGGTCTGCTGGTGAAGTTCTACAAACAGTTCCGCGCGGGATATAAGAATGATCCGAGCGGCTTCGAGACTTTGAAAGCCGTGCTGCGAGAGTCAGACATGGACCAGTTCAAGCGGAAGTGGGAAAAGTACGTGCTGAGCCTGACGGAAGAATTCAGACTCGTCAATTGAACCGCGCTTAGCTTTGCCGAGGAGTATCTGATTATGGCTCCGCCGCCAGGCGCGTTGCACCCCTGTCCGCTACTGCGCCAGTTCCCCTTCGGCTTCGCCGCCGGATGTGAGGCGAGGCTACGCCTCGCCGGAGACCCATTAAAAGGAAAGTGGGGCTCTGCCCCTGGTACGGCCTATGGCCCAAGCTTGTAGGGCAAAGCCCGAACCAGGGGCCTAGCCCCTTAACTTTTTCTAGGCTCCCTCCGGCGGGGCATAGCCGCCGCCTCACATCCGGCGGCGTAGCCGCGACCGAACGCATTCCCGCGGCGTAGCCGCGACCGAACGCATTCCGGCGGCGTAGCCGCGACCGAACGCATCTTTCCGGCGGCGTAGCCGCGTCCCTTCGAACGCACCCTGGAAATCGATGATTGAAAGCCTCACGAATTAGATTACGTCAGCGAAGTTCTTGCGTGTTCGCGCAAACCACCAGTAACCGAAAACGAAGATTACCAGGGCCACGAGAGTGAAGTAGAGGAGGCCGCGCCAGTCCGGCGCGAGGCCTTCGAGAAAGATGCGGCGATAACTGCGCACGAGCGAGGTGAACGGATTGATCCCGATGAACCAGCGAAAACGTTCGGGAACGATCGACTCCGGGTAGATGATGGGCGTCAGATACATCCACGCCATCAACAGCAACGTGATCCCCTGCGCGATGTCGCGCATAAACACCCCGAGCGAAGCGATCAACCACGCGGCGCCGAGCGCGAACAGGAGTTGCGGAATCAATAGCACCGGCAACCACAGCGCGGTGAGCTGTAAATTTTGACGAATCACAAGCGCGGCGATCAACAAAGCGATGGTCGCGAAGAGTTGATTGCCAAGCGCCGCAAACGCCTGCGCCGCCGGAAGTGTTTCGAGCGGAAACACGACTCGCTTCACGAGGTTCGCATTCGCGACGATCGTGTTCGACGATTGCTGCACCGTTTCCTGAAACATGGTCCACGGCAACAAGCCACAAAACAGGTACAGCGCGTAATCCCAGTGCGAATCCCCTGCGCCAAACCGCGCGCCAAAGATGCCGGCGAAGATGAACGTGAAGATCGCGATCATCACGACAGGCGTCAACACGGCCCACGCAATGCCCAGCGCCGAACCTTTGTAACGCCCCAACAGATCGCGTTTCGCAAACGAAAAGATCAGGTCAGCGCGCGCGGGCAGTTCCCACAATGGCCGCCAAACTTTTCGATGAGCTGTTTGCGCAGTTAAAGCCACTACGGTATGACTCCCCGTCCACGCCAACTATTTTTGTTGTGCCAGCTAATCGTCACGTCGCTCGCGCCGAGCTCGCGCCACCATTCCTCAAACTCGTCGCGCGGAATGTAAAACGCCGTCGGCGCTACGAGGTGATCGAAAACGATCAAATGCTGCTCGCGCCAACCAAACGGCGCAATCGCGCGGAAGTAATCGTTGTAAAAAAGATGCTTCGCGACTGACGAACTGTTCTTGTTCAATGGTCCATACACGAGCTTCGTCGCAAGGTAAATACAGGCCGCCGGAAGTTTCGACAATTGCAACAACACTCGCTTGTCGAGCCGCGACGTGACTCGCTCGCGCACCGGATTCACCCAGCGCACGATCCATTCATTATTCTCCGCGCCGTAGATCCACGCGGACAAATACCCGCCGGGTTTCAGCTTCGAAGCGAGCGACATAAACCCGCCGCGCGGATCGGGCAAGTGGTGCAAGACGCCGACCGAGAACGCGTAGTCAAACTTGCGCGCGAGCGGCAGTCGATAGATGTCCGCCTGGACGACGTGTGCATTCGGCAACGAACGCGTCGCCGCGAATGCGGTTTCAACAGCCGCGCTCAGATCGATGCCGATGACATCCTGCGCGCCCCAACGTGCCGCGAGTTGCGTATGGCGTCCTTTGCCGCAACCGCCTTCGAGCACGACTTTGTTTTGAAAAAACTCCGGCGTCACCGGCGCGATCCAGCCGAGAAACTGCTCGGCGTAACGCGAGTCTTCTTCGGTGAAGTGTTGCCACTGCCAGCCGAAGTTTGCGGCCGTCGCCTGCTTGTCACTCTCGACCTCGGACAATTCCGCGAAACGCGGAATGCCGCGCGTGATCGGAAACGAAGTAGCGCACGCGTTACAGCGCACAGCGCCTTCCATTATTTCCTGCTGTTCGACACGCTCGACGGACAGCTCGAGCGATCCGTTACACGAAGGACAGACAAGATACGAGAGTAATTTTTCCTTCAAGCCCTGTTAGAGCCCGCCTCTCTCTGTGCCTCCGTGGTGGTTCGGTCGTTCCCGTTTTACAACCACAGAGGCACAGAGACATAGAGGCCGGGTAAGAATGAAATGCAATGCAACTTCGGTGAGCAACTATAGCATTCTGAGCGTTATTTGCATTCGCGGGGGTCGTGAGTGGCGAGCATGCCGAAGCGTTCCTGATACTCCGCGGAATTGAGGAAGCCGCAGGTCACGGAGCGCGCGGTGTCAGCATCGCGCAGAGGCTTGTTCCGGATGAAGGTGAGCCAGGTGGCGAAGCCGCTGTCGTCCGGGTCGCGGCGCAGGTAGCCGAAATAGTGAGACAGGATGAACGCGTGGTGGTACTGCGCGTCGATCACCGACTGCTGCCCGATAATTCTTGCCAGTACGGCAGCGCGTCCAGCAGTCGGCTCGTCAGCCAACGCGATCAACTCGGTGCGCATAACCGCAAGATCCACACTGCTGTTTTGCATCAACGACAACAGCACCGCATCGACAAACTCCGACGCTTTCATCGTTGGCGCGTATCGGCGTTTGAACTCAGACCGTTGCACAAACGCGAGAATAAACGCCATGCGGCTACGCTCGACTTCTCCGCTCTGACTCATCAACGTCGTCCGATCAGTCTCGAACTCCGCAAACTTCGGGCGACGCCCGAGTCCGGCCGTGTACAGCCCGTGCAGAAAAACTCCCGTGCCCGGCAGATCATTCTCCGTAAGCACCGCGGTCGAAACGTCAACGCGCCGCGAACGCAGGCACTCAACCCTGCCGCCACATTGCGTCAGTTGCGTGCTGAGTTTTTCCAACACCACCGGATCGGCTTCGCGTCCCGTGAGATCGAGATACTGTTGATTGATGAAGAACCGGAAGTCGTCGACAGGATTCGACAACGCCGCATTCGCCGCCGGATCGATCGTGATCGCTCCCGGCACGTACGCAGTTTCACCGGAGTTTGATTGAAGACGCACGGTGTAATCGCCAAACGGCACGTACGGCGCAACCTGAACCTCGACGCTGATCACCGGAAACGGCGTAGACATTTGTTCGCGTGCGAGTGTTGCGGGATCGATCGTGAAGAACGGCGAGTTGATCGTAATGCTCGTGCCCGGCACCTGATCGACGCCTTCTCCACCGAGATAAAGCTTCACTCGTTTGCCGGGTTCGAGAGGCAGCGCAACGCTGGAGAGCTCGGCGTTGAGTCCGATCAACTTCGGATTGAGCGTCGCGGCCTGCGACGGCACCATGTTGTAGTTGAGCGGCGTCGCGTTGTTCGCCTTCACCACGACCTGGTTCGACATTTCAAAACTGCGAAACTTCGCGCCGTTGTCACCCGCAGCCGGCGCGACCATCACGCGATACTGTCCGGGTTCGAGTCCTTCGAGTTCGTAAGAGCCGTCCGCGGCCGTAACGTCGCTCGCCATCACGCGGCCGGTCGCCGCGTTTTCAGCCCAAACGTTTACGCCACTCAACGGCGTGAGCACGCCCTGAGTGCGGTTGTCGATCAAACGGCCTTCAATGCGGCCGAGACGCTGTTGTCCCGGGCCATACAGGCTGCGAATCTTCTGCCGATCGTCTTCACTCAAAGTGCGCTCGGTCAACGCGGGCAAACCGAAGGTGCCGTTGAACGCCTGCCGGCTCTGCATCGTGGAAGCGAGCACGGCGGAGTGTTCCAGCCCGAGCAGGTGGCCGATCTCGTGTGTGAAAGTCGCTTCGAGATCGTAAGTGCCGGGCGTGCCGTCAGTGGAAAACTGCAACGCAGTGCCGTCTTCGGCGCGCGGGCGCGGATTGATGCTGATGTCAGCCTCGACGATCGCCCCGGTTTCGGGATTGAAAAAAACGCGCGTGCGGCCGGTGGTCGAGTCGGAATTGAACTGTTCGTTTTCGGGAGTGACTGCAATCGTCACCAGATTCACGCCGTCGCCGCTGTCAGCAGGACTTACGGACGTGGTCGGGCTCCAGGTCACGATAAAGTTGATGTTCGCGAGACTGGACCAACGCCCGAGCGCGCGCCGCGCGGCGCCGACAACGTCGCTGTCGGGTTTGATATTCGCGCCCGGACTGAGCAAAGAATTGGAAAAAGCGATCGCGATGGTCCGTTTGGGCCAATGGATTCGCTTCACTGTTTGCGGGGCGATGGGATCTATCTCAGAAGAATCGCGCGTCTCCAGCCGCTCTCCGGCGCCGAGAGCCAGGAACAAAGCCACACTCGCGATGATGGCCGCAGGATATTGCATCAAGTGCTTCCTGGAGAGGACTAGTTTTCAGCAAAGCAAATGGGTTGGGGCTGGGGGGCCGGCCAACGGGCGCATCGTACCATGCTTTGCCCCCCATGCTCGTAAAAAACTGACTGCGGAAACGAGGTTTAGTTGATCGTTATCCGTGGCGCGGTTGCCGCTGGTCGACTGACCGTGGTGAATCCGGCGCGTGTAAACGAAACCTGTACCGGCACGTCGCCTGCACCGGCCAGAGAAGCCGGCAAGGCGAAGTTAATAAAGTCGAACCCGTGATTTTCCCGATTCGGTGTCACGGAAACGATCCCCTCGCCCGTAATCACAGTCGTGCCGACGGTCACAGTTATCTCCGCGCGCGCGGCAAAGCGCACACCGGTGACGGACAACTGAATCACCGTCGGATTGCCGTTGGTCGTTACGTCGAACGGTTCGGCAGTTAACGTGTTGGCGTTTTGGGCCAGGGCGCGGCCGTTTGCGTCGCCAGTGCTACTGAAGATGTCCGGCTGGCCGGCCGTGATCTGCACGAAACCACGTATTTGCGTATCAGTGTTCGCGCCAGCGTCGAGGATATTGACGACGACGGTTGCAAGGCCCGCCACCGTGCCTGGCGGCATGACGAAATTGATCTGTTTCTCCGCATTGCCGACGAAATAAAGACCCGCAGCCGCGCCGTTGACCGAAACAGAAACGCCGTTCAGCTCAATCGGTAGTGCAGGACTGCGCTGCGTTTCTGAAGAACAGATCGACGTCATTACCGGACACGCCACTGCATTCGACGGCGCAAGTGCGATAGTCGAACGAACAATCGTCAACTCGCCAGGCGCCAAAGCGAGCGGCGCACCAGGCGACGGGCTCGGCGTCGGTGTTGGGCTCGGAGTCGGACTCGGAACCGGAGTCGCAGCAGCGACCGGCATGTTACTCGCGCCCGTGAAGAACGAAAGCGTCGCGCTCGATTGCGTTGTTGCTTGCGGACTCAACAGGTAGAACAATTCGAGTGAACTGTCGCCATTGCCACCGCCGAGATCGCCACCGCCGAGGATGAACGCCGAACGCGTGCGCGTTTCGCTCGTTACCGGAAGCATGCCGCCGAAAACAAAAGTGGCCGGCACGGTCGTCAGCCGAGTGAAAGTCTGCGAAGTTGACGCCGGTAACGGCGTCGAAAAGAGCTGCGCTCTTCTCTGGGGGTTCATTCCCTCACTGTCCTGCGCCTCGGGCGGGAAACTGCCATTCGGACGGAAGTTCAAAGCAGATACGAAAACCAGGCTGCCGGGCGCCAGCGAAGAGTTGTAATCCGTGAATGTCGGGAAGTGAGTAATGTCCGGAAAGTTCACCGCGCGGAGACCGATTTCAACAAACGTATCCGTCGAGACGGTGTAAACAAAAGTCCCAAGAATCGCGCTACTCGGAGCCGTATTCGCTTTCGGATCGGTCGCGAGTGATTCGAAGGCAATGAAGCCGCCGTCGCGGCTCAAGCGCCGCCCGGGACTCAAGACGTTCGTGTTGTTTGGCCCGTTCAGCGTGCGCGTAACCTGGCGGATATTGCTGACCGCCGAACCACTGAAGTTCGCGACAAATATCTCCGCGTTCCCGTCCGCGTTGTTCGAGGCAAGATTAGCGCTGGACGCAAAAGACACTACTGATCCATCGGCAGATAACGACGGGTTACTTTGAAAGGTAAACCCGATTCCGGGAGTTGCGTCCTGTGTATTTGTGCCCTGACTAAACGTGCCGGCGCCGATGTTGAAAAAGAAGAGCTCGGGATTGCCGTCGGTATTGCCGACGCCGGGAACAAGATTACGCGTCGAGATAAAAGCGAGAATGGTTCCGGTATCGTTAATAGTGGCTTCGCGATTGTCGTCAGCAAAAAACGGCGCCTTCGGGGCAGTCGTAGTCGTTCCGGGAACGCCCGCAGTCGGCAGACGGCTCGCGGGAGTGTTCGTCACTTGCGTGAACGTGCCGAGGGCCAAATCGCTGAGCGGTAGATCTGCTCCGAGTGTTAAATCCACGTCGACGACTGCCGGCACGCGATAGATCCAGATCTCGGTGTTGGCGTCCTGCGCGAGTGTGCCTTCGGCGCCGTTGAAATTTCCCGGAGTCGGCGCGTTTGAACTGAAGACGATCACGTAGAAACGCTGGCCTTCGACCAATTGCGGCGCCAGCGAGATCATCGGTCCGCGGTTAACGATCTCGATCTTCGCGGCCGTGGGATCTGCTGGTAACGGCGTCGGAGTGGGTGTTGGTGTCGGACTTGCTGTCGGTGTCGGCGTTGGACTCGGTGTCGGTGTCGGCGATGGAGTCGGCGTCGGGTTTGGTACGTTCCTGGTGTTGGTAATCTGGAAAATGCGTCGCTGCGCGTAATCGGCCAGGAAGATCTCGCGGTTTCCGTCGGCGTTGTTTCTACCGTCCAAACCCTTTTGCGTCGACAAGTCTGCGGTAGAAGTGAAAACGACGAACCGGCCATTAGCGGACATGTCGCCGAGCGTCAGGTTGAATGCGCTGTTCGGAAGCGAAGTCAATTGAGCAGCATAAGGATCCGGAGTTGGGGTCGTAGTTTGAGCCGCAACGGAGGATAGCGACCCCGCGGCGAAAATACACACGATACTGGCGCACACGAACCGGAAAACTTGCTTCACGAAATCCTCCGCGATAAAGACGTAGATAAACAGCAGATTAGATGCCCTTCGGGGAGCTGAAGAGCGGTCATTCTAAGCAGAACCCCTGCGGTATCGCAAGCATCTGTGCAATCTGCGGATTATGTGGTCAAATCAGCAACGTGACCAAACGAGCGCTGATCACCGGCATCACCGGCCAGGATGGAAGCTATCTGGCCGAATATCTTCTCAATTTGGGCTACGAGGTCCATGGCCTGGTCCGGCGCGTGGCGCTGGAAACACCGGAGATTCGATTCAGTCGTATTTCCCATCTGCTGGACCGGGTGACGCTGCATCCGGCGAGTCTTGAAAGCTACGCCAGCATCTTCCATGTATTAAGCAAGTACGACTTTGACGAGTGTTATCACCTCGCGGCCCAGAGTTTCGTGGCGGAAAGCTTCGCCGACGGCTTCTCGACGATGAATATGAACATTAATGGGACGCACCACGTGCTCGCCGCGTTGCGTGAGGTGCGGCCCAGGTGTCGATTTTATTTTGCCGGTTCGAGCGAGATGTTTGGCAACGCCACCGAGGTGCCGCAAACCGAGACCACGCCTTTTCTGCCGCG
>DASUPR010000112.1:0-3750 GCA_036281015.1 Pyrinomonadaceae bacterium | reverse complement strand
CCGGACATTTTTACTTTCAAGGTCGGTATTGTCGAAGGCAAGGTGGTGGAGCTTCGCGACGTGGAAGCCATCGCGAGTTTGCCTTCTAAGGAAGAGTTGATTTCGAAGGTAATGTTTTTAATCAATTGTCAGGCGCAGCGTCTGGTGACGGTCATTTCCGCCGTGCCGCGTAACCTGGCTGTAGTTGTTAAGCAGATCGGCGAGCAAAAGACCGCTTAGGATTTTTCAGGAAGGATAGAAAGGTAATCATGGCAGCAACACGCGAAGACGTAATTGAGTTTCTTAAGAATATGACGCTTTTGGAAGCCTCGCAGCTCGTGAAAGAGTTGGAGGAGACCTTTGGCGTCTCAGCAGCAGCGGCGACTGTGGCCGCGGCTCCGGCAGCCGGTGGCGGTGGTGGTGAAGCGGCAGCGGCGGCGGAGGAGAAGACGGAGTTTGACGTCGTTCTGCAGGCTGTCGGTGGCAATAAGATCAACGTGATCAAGGTCGTCCGCGAGGTTACGGCGCTCGGTTTGAAGGAAGCGAAAGATCTCGTTGAGGCCGCCCCCAAGGCTGTGAAGGAAGGCGTTTCGAAGGAAGAAGCTGAGACGATCAAACAGAAGCTGACCGACGCAGGCGCGACTGTCGAAGTTAAATAAGCCACAAATCACACAAATCTTTCGTGGCTTGACACTTGAATTGTTAGTGGCTAAGTTAAGGGAGTATTGAGGCGCTGGCGTTACTCCCAAAAAATTTGACGGAAGTTAAGCCGCTTACGCAAAACAAGCGGTCAGGGCATTGTGCGCTCTGACCGCCGTTTTGGCGTCTCTGAAGGTTTTGGCAAATGGAATTGGTAATTTCATAAGGAATCTCACATGTCTGCAAATCTGCTTCAAACAATAAATACAGGATTAGGAAGACGTACCAGTCAGGCGCCGGAGAGAGTCGACTTCTCCAAGATCGCCACAGCCGTGCGGATCCCTAATCTCATCGAGATTCAGCGTGAGTCGTACAACCGCTTTCTGCAGATGGACCTGTTGCCCGAAGAACGCGAGGCAACGGGACTGCAGGCAGTGTTTCAATCGGTCTTTCCGATCTCCGATTTTCGTGGCACCGCCACGCTCGACTTCGTCGAGTACCAGATCGGCAACTGGCAGTGTAAATGCGGACGGCTGGAAGGTCTCAACTACCTCCGGTCGAACTGCAAAAACTGCGGCGCGACAATCAAGGTCAATCCGCTCGCGGCCGGCGACACGCTCTGCCATCGTTGCGGTACGTTCAACTTCGTTCGTCCGACCTTGTGCGAAAACTGCGGCGAGCCCGTGGGTCTGAAACACAAGCACGATCAGCAGGAGTGTCAGGAACGCGGCATGAGCTACAGCGTTCCGCTGAAGGTGAAGATCCGGCTCACTGTTTACGACAAAGATCCAGACACTGAAGTGCTGTCCATCCGCGATATCAAAGAGGAAGAGGTCTTCTTCGGCGAGATTCCGCTGATGACGGACAACGGCACGTTCATCATCAACGGCACCGAGCGCGTCATCGTTTCGCAGTTGCATCGCTCGCCCGGCGTCTTCTTTAAACGCGGCGCGATTTACGTCGCGAAGATTATTCCGTACCGCGGTTCCTGGGTCGAGTTTGAATACGACCAGAAGAACCTGCTTTACGTACGCGTCGGCAAACGAAAGTTTCTGGCGTCGATCTTCCTGCGTGCGCTCGGTCTCTGGTTCAACCAGAAAGTCGATCTCAAATCGCTGCGCACCGATTCGCAACTGGAAGACGCAGTCAAGAACTCCTCGTTTACTGACGAGGACATGCTGCGCGCGATCTACATCACCGACGAAGTCAGGCTCGAAGACGGCCGCCTGTTGCTACAGGTGCCGGAGAGCGGACAGACAAACCTCGTCGGCATGAAGGTCGACTTCGATATCAAAGGCCGCGGCCCCGATCCGATCGTTCGCAGTGGCAAGAAGGTCACCGCGTCGGCGCTCGAACAGCTCCGCAAAGCCAGCATCGGCGAAGTGGAGATCGACTCGTCGCAGCTCGAAGGCGCTTTCACCGTTTCCGATATCGTGAACACCGAGAGCGGTGAGGTTGTTCTCGAAGCGAACAACGAGATCACGCCGGCGAAACTGCAGGAGATTATCGAAGCGGGTATTACCAACTTCGCCGTGTTCTTCCCCGAACGCGATGACGTTGGTCCGGTGCTGTCGCTGACGTTGAAGAAAGACGTCATCACCAAACCAGTGGACGCGCTTCTCGAAATCTACCGCAAGATGCGCCCGGGCGATCCGCCGACCGTGCAAACTGCTTATCGCCTGCTCGAAGCGATGTTCTTCGATCCGCGGAAGTTTGACTTCTCGCGCGTTGGCCGGCTGAAGTTCAACATCAAGATGGGCAAGCCGGAACGCGAGCGTATCGACGATCCGTTGCTCTCCGCCGCGGACTTTTACGAAGTGGTTACTTACGTGTTGAAGATGCGTAAGAACCCGTCGGAATTTCAGGCTGACGACATCGACCATCTCGGAAATCGCCGCGTGCGTGCGGTTGGTGAGCTGCTGGAAAACCAGTTCCGCATCGGCCTCGAGCGCATGGAGCGTGCGATCAAGGAGAAGATGTCGATTCACCAGGAAATGCAGACGACGATGCCGCGCGACCTGATCAACGCCAAGCCGGTGACGGCTGCGGTGCGTGAGTTCTTCGGGTCGAGCCAGTTGTCGCAGTTCATGGACCAGACGAACCCGCTGTCGGAGATCACGCACAAGCGCCGTCTCTCGGCACTGGGACCGGGCGGTCTGTCGCGTGAGCGCGCGGGATTCGAGGTCCGCGACGTTCACCCGACGCACTACGGGCGTATCTGTCCGATTGAGACGCCTGAAGGTCCGAACATCGGCTTGATCTCGAGTCTCTCGTGCTTTGCGCGCATCAATGAATTCGGATTTATTGAGGCGCCGTATCGCAAAGTCAGCGATGGTCGCGTGGTTGAGTACGTGCGCGTCATCAACGGCGGCGACACGAAGTTCAAACCGGGCGATCACGTTCCGTTTGAAGACGTCGAGAAGGCGAACAAGAAACTTACGGGTGAATCGCGCCGCGCTGAGTTCGAACCGTGGCCGTTCTACCTGACGGCGTGGGAAGAGGACAAGCACGTCGTCGGTCAGGCCAACATCGAGCTCGACGAAAACGGCAACATCATCAATGAGCGTAACGCAGCCCGGAAAGCCGGTGAGTTCATTCTCGCGCTGCGTAAGGACATCGAGTACGTCGACGTTTCTCCGAAACAGCTCGTGTCTGTCGCTGCGTCGCTGATTCCGTTCCTCGAGAACGACGACGCGAACCGTGCGTTGATGGGTTCGAACATGCAACGCCAGTCAGTGCCGCTGCTCCGTGCCGAGGCGCCGTACATCGGCACCGGCATGGAGAAG
The DNA here is from genome assembly GCA_036281015.1 of Pyrinomonadaceae bacterium. Classification (GTDB taxonomy): domain Bacteria; phylum Acidobacteriota; class Blastocatellia; order Pyrinomonadales; family Pyrinomonadaceae; genus PSRF01. The sequence goes on along the minus strand of DASUPR010000112.1, from coordinate 346 downwards.
GTCACGGCTCGTGACTCCGGCGCGGTGGTGGCTGCGAAACGCGACGGTGTGGTCGATTACGTCGACTCCGAGCGCATCATCGTCAAGGCCGATCACAACGTCGACGGCACGATCTCGCGCGAAGTGACGGCGGACATCTACACGTTGATCAAGTTCAAGCGTTCCAACCAGAACACCTGTATCAATCAACGCCCGATCGTCCACGTCGGTGAGCGCGTCGAAAAAGGCCAGGTCATTGCCGATGGTCCATGTACCGACCGCGGCGAGTTGGCGTTGGGCCGCAACGTGCTGGTCGCGTTCATGCCGTGGCGCGGTTACAACTTCGAGGACGCGATTCTCGTTTCCG
>DASUPR010000111.1:0-8169 GCA_036281015.1 Pyrinomonadaceae bacterium | reverse complement strand
AACTTGAAGAAGTACGCTGCGAGGTACGCAGCAATGTCGAGCACTGCGGCGACCGTCAACGTGTAACTCGCGGCGTCGCTTATCGCGATCAGAACCGCCGCCAGACTCACGACCATCGCGGTCCACGAAAACCAACGCACCCGGCGGCCAACAATCCGATCGACGACCGGCGCGATGATCAACGTACCCGCACGCAGCAACACCAACACCAGCACGATCCCCAAACCGCCAAACGTAAACGCCAGCGTGGTCGTGCCCATGATCGTCGCCATGCACACGCCCGACAGGAACGTCAGCTTGCGCGGGAAGGGAACCTGAACACCAAGAAACTCGCGCCGTCCGGCGTACTTCCACCAGCCCATCACCGTGATGAAGCTGAACATGCCGATGACTGTTCCGATCGCCGAGAGCGGCAGCAGCACCGTTCCTTTCACGGCGCCGTTGGTTAAGAGTCCGCTCGATAGTGCTTTGGTTAAGCCGCTGTAAGGTGTGTAGAAAAAGTAAAAGCCAAAGCCCAGGACCCAGATCTGCAGGTTGTAACGGCGCTTCTCGGTGAGCATGTTTTTTATGGTTTGTAGAAAGACGGATCGTGGGTCAGACCCAGCACGGATTTACCAATCGTCGCAAGAATCTGATCGTCGTTGTCGTGACGAACATAGAAAGACAGATCCCGGTACACGCGTTCCAGCGCGCTCGGCCGGATCAAACAACGAGCGCCACACGCACGAATGCAATCCTTCACTGTGTTTTCGGCGAGGTGCTCGACCACGTGGCGCGCGCGACTGCCCGCGATCTGCGCTTCGAGATAGCGGCCGGTTTCCCAAAGATGGGCCACGTGCTTCAACCAGAGATGCGCGGTCTCTACGTTCACTGACATCTGCCCGATGTGATGTTGCACGTAAGGATCGTCGATCTTCTTCTGCGACTTGATGTACGCGAGCGCGTAGTCAAACGCAGCTTCTGCGGCGCCGAGAAATGTCGCGGCGTAGTGCGGGATAAAACAGGTCTGCCAGCCTTCCTTGAGATACTGGCCGGGATAACCGATCACGTCGGACTCCGGAATGAATGTGCGGCGGAAGTGGACCAGGTGACTGACCGTCGCGCGCATGCCGATCGGGTCCCACCACGACGTGTCGATCTCGATCGTCGGATCGGAAAGGTTGCACGCCATCATGAGCTGCGTGTCGAGCATCGATGCGTCGGCGTGACGCACGCCGCCCGGACCGGCTGTGTTGACGAGAAGAATCGCCCACTGCGCGCCCCCCGCGCTGGTGGCGAATGCTTTGTTGCCGTCGATGATGTAACCGCCGTCGACGTGTTCGACCGTCGTGCCGAACTTCACCGCTTCGCCCGGTTTACGCGACTGCGGTTCGCCGCTCCATGCGACCCACTTCTCGCCGCGCTCGACGACCCCTTTGAACCAGCGCGTTTTTTGTTCTTCAGTGCTCATGCCGTCGAGCAGCACGAGCGAGTTGACGTGACCTTCCCAGCAGCGGGCGAGCGATAGATCGGCGCGAGCGATCTCCTTGGTCATCATCCACAACGTGAAGACGTCGCTTTTGTATGGTCCAAGGCCGAGGCCGCCGTGTTCTTTAGGCACGACCGGCGCATGCAGGCCCGCGCGAAACAGATCGTCAAAGTCTTCGAAGGGAAACGTCGCGGTCTCGTCGTACCTGGCGGCGCGCGCTGCGAAGTTCTCGCGCGCCAGCACGGCGACACGATTGATCAGATCCTGTTGCTCGCTGCTCAAATCGAGCAGGTTGTACGTGTGGTTGATGTCGGCGGGCGTAGTTGTCATTAGTTAATGTTTGCCGTTGGAACTCAGTGGTCCGAGCACTTTGAAGGCCAAAGCGGCGGACATCTCTTTACCCGTCATCAGGCGAAACTGGTTGCGCACCTGTGTTACGAGCACATCGCGGCCATCGATGGCGACCTGGCGCGCGTTTGTGCTGTCGATCAGTGGCGTCGGCCGCGAGCCGTAGACGAGATCGATCACGACGGCATCGCTGTTCAGGCGTTCGAGCTTGAATGGCGCCTCATCCGTATCGCGTCCGACCGGCGTTGCGTTGACTACGATGTCGTAACCTTCGGCGTCAAAGTCTAATAGCGGCTGGTAGGGTAAGCCCAGCAACGAGGCAGCATACTCGCCGCGTTCTGCGCCACGATTGATTAACGTGACGCCCGCGCCTGACTCCGCGAGTGCCGCGGCAATAGCTCGGCCCGCGCCGCCGCAGCCGATCACCGCCGCACGTTTCTCGCGCACGCGAACGTTTTGCAGATTGCTTGCCGCGTAGACCACGTCGGGATCGGTCGTGTCGGCGCGCCACCAGCCGTTGTTACGGACGAGGATGTTGGCAGCTTGTGTTTGTTGGACCATCGAACTGACGTTTTTCGCGGTGCGAAAAGCTTCTTCTTTGTGAGGTGAGCCGACAGTCATGCCGTTGATGGGAAAACCAAACGTATCGAGCTGTTTCGACTGCACGAACTCACGCCAGAAGTCGGCGAATGAATCGACCTGCAACGGCACGAACAGCGCCGGGTGGTTCATGTCGCGATAAGAAGAGTTGTGCAGCCGTGGCGAGAGTGAATGAAAGATCGGATTGCCGATGATGGCGAAAAGCTCTTTGACCGGATGCACTTCGGGCAGTCCGTAATCGACGATCAGCTTCGCGATCGTAGGTTCGTTCGCGTTTGGTCCCGGTGACGCGAGACCAAAGATTGCCGGTGAGCCTAGTTGAAGCGCCGCAAGCCGTGTCCAAAATCCGAGCGAACCGTTCGCATAGGCGATAGTGTCGGTTCGGTCCAGAGATTTGAGCAGATGAAGCGGCAGAAACTCTTCGCCGATGGTCCTGGCCCTGTTGACCAGCTTATAAAAGCGCGCGGGAATCTTCGCCAGTTCCGCGAATGCGGTTTGGAGCTCCGTTAAAGTTGACGCTTCGCCATACCACGAGACGATCCGCTGTTCCACCGGAATCCGGCTCAACAACGTTTCGTTCAGGCCGTCTTCAACGTTCAGTTCGTAGAGCACGCTTCCGGAAAAATGTTGCTTAACCCACTCGGGATCTACGACGCCCAGTGGTAGTGCGACGAACTCAACAGTTGATGGCAGTGCAGACAATTCCCGTCCGTCCGGCGAAGACGGCGTGGATAAATTAGCGATAAGTGAGGCACGAGTCATCACAATAAGCCGGGTAACCAATTGGAACTTGGATTTGAACTAGCGGCTGGATTTAGCGAGCTCGGCGAAGTACTTCTCGTGAGAATTCAGCCGTAGATTTAAGAGCCCGGTAACTATACTTGGCTTGGCGGGAGAGTTCAATAAATTTCACGCCCGCGTGCGACACAAAAGTCACAGATTTAGAATTTGAGACGGAGTTCATAGGAATTTCTGTGCCGTTTGTGCCTTTCGTCAGCACGTCGTATAGTGGGACCAAATAAGGATACTTGGACTCATGGGAGACGCTTCAATGGACACGACATTTTCGGTGTTGCCGCCCGCGCCTGACTACAATCCGGTCAAGCAGGCCATCGCGAGGGCAGATGAACTGGGCGAAAAGAGCATCGCGACAACACTGGGTTACTTTTCCACCATGCCTTCATCGACGGACATCATTGCCAACCCCGTCCTCTATCACACACCGGTTGATTGTAACGGCACGCAGATCACGCTCGACATCAGATCGTTCACCATTCGCGGCATTATCCCGGAAGCCGACATCCTGACCGGTAAGGCGGGTCCGATCGATGTGATCTTCACCGGATTGTTTGCCGATGCGCCCGGTTCTGCGGCCGGCAAAGAGACGTTGGACAGGTACGTTAACGATAAATTTTTCGAAGTTGTAAGAGGCGACGGACAGCTCGTCAACATGGTCGCGGCGTTTGTGAAGAAGTATCCGGGTCTGGGTCCGGAAGTCGCGATGCAACACATTGCGACGCTGCGTAAAGCGAGAGTCGGCCGGCCGGAAAACAGCGGCATTCATGACGAGCGCGACGCGAGCGAGTTGTTGCGCGACATGATCGCGTGTCACATGGACAACGTGGCCGTCGGCGGCGTGTCGGCGTACATGAATTTACTGCTGACGGGCAATGCGCAGTTGAGCGAGAGTGAACTGGCGGCGGGAACGAATGAGTTCATCGCAGCGGAAGTCGAGCGCGGAAGAAACGCGTTTCAGGTTTCGTACAGTTTGATTCTCGGGCGACATGCGAGCGATCACGAGAGCTTGATCCTCGAGCGGATGGGGACGATTCAGATCCATCACGGCTCGGCCGGTTCGAACATGGTCGCGCGCTACATGGCGACGTTGCACACGTTGTCGGTGTCTGACTTTTTCACCGCGTCGCAAATGGCTTTGGACGGCGCGCGTCACTTCGGCGCGATTCACGATATGTCTGACTTTGTTCAGGAGCTCGAGCCGTTGAGCGGTGAAGAGCGCGCCAAGCGCATCCGGGAAAAAGTGTTGACTGGTGGCTTGCCGACGTTTGGTCATCCGGAGATTTCAGCGGCTGGCCGCGGCAATCAAGTGCAACAGGATCCGCGTCCCGCGATCTACATCGCGCCCGTGTTCGACGCGATCGACGCCGGCGAGTTGACGTTGACGAAGGCGCAGCAGGATCGTCTCTCAATCGCGCGTCTTATTTATCAGACTGCGTTTGTGAACGGCGTGTTGAAACCGCAAAGAGAAAACGAAGCGCCTTTGCGACTCACAGCAAACACGGATTTTGGCGCGTGGTGTGTGCAGGAAGCACTCGGAATTGAAGAACCGGATCGCACGCTGCTGACCTACATCTTCCGTGGCTTTGGCTGGATGATGGACGCGCGCGAGCAGTTACAACAGAAAATGATCCGGCCCGTGATCGCGCCGAACCCGAAGATCGTTCCGAAGTCGAGTGACGACCCAACGATCCCGAATCTCGTCGCGCGCGTTCACCGCCGCTTGAGCTCGGACGGCAACCCCTTCAGCCCACAAGGCGAAAGGTAATCGAAAACGCCGAAAGGGGTTGGCAAATTGGCCAACGCCTGCGGCGTTCTTATGTCACATGCCGATGCCTTTGAGGTGGTAGCGCTCGGTGTCGTAGTAGCGATCGACGTCCACCAAATTTATCGTGCCGAGCACGGTTGAGATGTCGACGAGGGACAGGTCGCAGGCGGGGGCGACGCCGCGGGCTGAGACCATTTTCCCAAACTCACCTTCCGCCACCGCTTCGGCGGCGCGCGCGCCGAACAACATACCCATGATGCGATCGATCGGGCTGGGCGGTCCGCCGCGTTGCGGATGGCCCAGGATCACGGCGCGCGCTTCGTAGGGCGTTTCGCTCGCGATTCTTCGCGCCAGCACCTCGCCAATACCACCCAGGCGCACGTGCCCGAAAGCATCGTGTCGATCGTCGATCGTGACCATCTCGCCGTCTTCCGCGCGCGCGCCTTCCGCCACCACGATCACCGAGTAACGCGGTCGTCTCAAAGGCCCGCGACTCAAGTCCGACTCGCCCAAACGTTCCCTCAGCAGGTGAAACACGCGCTCGTAACGAAACGGATGCTCAGGTATCAGGATCAGGTATGACTGGCCCGCCACACCCGACCACAGCGCGAGATGTCCGGCGTGCCGTCCCATCACTTCTACGATCTGCACCCACCCGTGTGACCCGGCGGGCGTGCGCGAACGTTCGATTACTTCTGAAACATTGCGCAGCGCTGTGTCGAAACCGAGTGTGTAATCCGTGCCCGCGAGATCCTTGTCGATCGTTTTCGGCACGCCGACGACGTTGACTCCGCGTTGCGCCAACTTCGCGCCCACGCCCATCGTGTCTTCGCCGCCACAAACGACGAGCGCGTCGAGCTGAAGACGTTGGATGTTCTCGACTACTTCGTCGGATCGATCGTGTGCTTCGCCTTCATCGTTCAACTGCTTGAACGGATTCGTTCGCGACGATCCGAGATTGGTGCCGCCGTCGCGATCCCAGCGCCTCACTGTCTCGCGATCGAGTGGCAGCACTTCGGGCGGCGGATTCAGCAAACTGCGCCAACCGTCGAGAAGACCGATAACTTGTAAGCCGAGTTCTGAGCCGCGATAGACCAGACCTTTGATTGCAGGATTCAAACCGGGAGCATCACCGCCTCCCGTCAGGACGCCAATACGCATGGCTTTCAAATTAACAGGCCGCTTGTCGTTCTTCAACAGGAGCGGTATTGTGTGCGCCATGAAGCCCCAACAAAAGCAGCTCCAACAAAAAATATTTATCACCTTATTAGCGCTGTTTGTCTGCGCATCGTTTTCACTTCCGGCAGCGGCTCAGGACAGCACCGCCGTATTAGCCGGCGCGGAACTGACGCGCATCGTTCCCACGTCGTTTTACTTTCAGGGACAGAGCGCGCCGACGCAGATGCGCAACTCGGCAGCCGCGCGTTTCAGCAAGAATCACCACGTGATTGTCGGCATGGTGGACACGTCCGGTTACTCCGCCGAGATCAGGGCGCGTTATCAGGGTTTCTTCATCACTGACTCGAGCATCACGATCGGCGGCGAGACGTTGCCGACCGGCGCTTATGGTTTTGGATTCACCAATGACGGGAAGATGAACGTTCTCGATCTCGCCAACAACCAGGTACTTTCAGTTTCAACCACGAACGATAAAGCGTTGCGGCGGCCGCGGCCATTGATGATGACGATGGACGGCTCAAACGTGCGTCTTTACGTCGGACGCGACTACGTCGTAATCGCCGCGAAATAATCAGTGTGAAAAGTTTTTTCCCGAAGCGCCTGTTGTTTGGCCTCGTCACGGTCTTACTCTCTTTTTCGCTACTGACGGCGCAAACGCCGCCTAAAACTCAGCAGCCGATGGGCGGCGCGTCGACCGGCGCGCCCGCAACCTACACCTCACGCAGAACAACCGGCATCACCGATGCGAATGCGCCCGTTGTTTTTGAAGACGTAACCGCCAAAACCGCGCTGGCGAACTTTCGTCATCATTCGGGGGGTACGGCGAAGGACTACATTCTCGACACACCTTCCGGCGGCGTCGCGATCTTCGATTACGACAATGACGGGCGCCCCGATGTTTATCTGCTGAACGGCTCGACGATCCCGGCGGTCCAAGGCAAGGAGAAAGCGCCCCGCGCCGCGCTCTATCGCAATCTCGGCAACTGGAAGTTTGAAGACGTGACAGAAAAGGCGGGCGTCGCCAATGAACGGTGGGGGTTCGGCGTGGCGGTCGGTGATTACGACAACGACGGTTACGCAGACATGTACGTCGGCAACTTTGGCGTCTCGCGTCTTTATCACAACAACGGCAACGGCACGTTTACCGACGTCGCAGAAAAACTGAACGTCGCACGGCGCGGCTGGAGCACGGGTGCGAGTTTCGGTGATTACGATCAGGATGGACGCCTCGATTTGTTTGTACCGGGATATGTGCAGATCGATCTGAACAACCTGCCGCCGAGTCCTTCTGCGACAGGCGCCACTACTCAAAACTTCTGCCAGTTTCGCGGCGTGCCGGTGATGTGTGGGCCACGCGGTCTGACGGGCGATGGCGACACGCTCTATCACCAGAAAGCTGATGGAACGTTTGAAGACGTGAGTGTGAAAGCGGGCGTGACTGATCCGGAAAAGTATTACGGCTTCTCGTCAGTGTTTATGCACATCGACGACGACAAGCTGCTCGATCTGCTCGTCATTAACGATTCGACGCCGAATCAGCTTTACATCAACAAAGGCAACGGCACGTTTGAAGAAGTCGGCTATCCGTCGGGCATCGCGGTGAACGAAAACGGGCGCGAACAAGCCGGCATGGGCCTCGCCGTTGGCGATTACGATAACGACGGCCGCGTCGACTTTCACATCACAAACTTCTCCGACGACTCGAACACGCTCTATCACAACGACGGCGACACGAACTTCACCGACGTGACGTTTCAATCAGGACTCGGCGAAGTATCGATTCCTTTTCTCGGATGGGGCACGAGTTTTCTCGACTACGACAACGATGGCTGGCAAGACCTGTTCATCGTGAACGGCCACGTGTATCCGGTGGTTGATGCGCACCAGTGGGGAACGAGTTACGCGCAACAGCCGCTGCTTTTTAGAAATTTGAAAGGAAAATTTGAGCGCGTCGGCTCGTCGCCGGGCAGTGCGCTGGCGAACTCGTGGCCCGGCCGCGGGTTGGCTGTCG
>DASUPR010000110.1:0-3708 GCA_036281015.1 Pyrinomonadaceae bacterium | reverse complement strand
CGGCGAGCTCGGCGATGTCGGCTTCGGACATGCGCCAGCGTATTTCGGGGTTGCGGCGGAGTGTTCCCGTGCCCGAGCAAGGGGCGTCGATGAGGATGCGATCGAAGACGCTGTTTTCGAATGGTAACGATTGCGCCGCGTCGAGTACCAGGAATTTTATTTGGCTCAAGTTATGTAGGGCGCTCGTTCTCACAACGGTTTGCAAGCGTCTCTCCGATAGATCGGAAGCAACGATCAGAGTGCTGTTCCCGGCACGTTGCGCCATAAGCGTCGTCTTTCCTCCGGGTGCGGCGCACAGATCGAGCGCGCGTTCGCCGGGTTGGAGATCGACGGTTTGCGCTACGAGTTGTGAGGCCTCGTCCTGGAGATAGATTTTCCCTTCAGCCGCGAGTTCGCGCACGACTGCCGGCGCGCCCGAAACGCGCCACGCGTCCTCAGCAACTGCTGATGGTTCTAAAATCCCGTGCGCCTCGCGCAAGCGCCCGAGAACTTCCTCAAAATCCCTTCCAACTATGCGAAACGCCGTGGGCGGCACAAGATTATTAGCGCGCGCAAAAGCTTCTGCTTCTTCCCTTCCAAACTCGTCATCCCAACGTTGGACCAACCACGCCGGGTGTGAAGTTTCGATCGCGAGCTTCTCGACCGGATCTGTTACGCCAGACGTTGGCACGTACTCGGCTTCACGAATCGCGCGGCGCAGCACCGCATTCACAAACGCCGCCGCCGAACTAACCTTCGCACTACGCACCAAATTAACTGACTCATTCACCGCCGCCGACGCCGGAATGCGTTCTAGAAACCGAAGCTGATACAACCCAATCCGCAGCGCAAGCCGCACCGGCAGGTCCAAACTCTCAACACCGCGTTTCGTGAAGTGCTCGATCAGCTTGTCGAGCCACAACTGCCAACGCAACACACCGAGCACGAGTTCATGCGTCAACGCCCGGTCTACAGCCTTTAGTTTCGGTTCTTCATTGGCGAGGAGAATCGAAGAGAACGCGCCGGCCTCAACTTCGCGAAGTATGTCAAAAGCCGCGCGCCTCGCAGGCGAGATCTGTCTATTCTGTCCCAAAGCGATCGCCAATCTTCACGCGCATACCATTGATGAAATCACGCGCCGCAAGCCGTTTTCGCGCCTCCGGCTGAACCTCGAGCACCCGCAACGCAGTCTGCTCCCCACACTGAATGACAAGCTCATCGCGGAACGCAACCACGACTTCACCCGGCTGAACGCCCGGCGACATCACCAACAGCGGCTGCGCTTCCCAGATCGTCAATCCCTTCGAATTGAACGTCGTGTACGCAGTCGGCCACGGCTGAAACCCACGGATCGCACGGTCAATGACCGCGGCCGGGCGCGACCAATCGATCAGCCCGTCTTCCTTTTTGATGATCGGCGCAAAGCTCGCTTGAGCGTCGTCCTGTGGCTGCGGCGTAAGCTCATCAAGCCGCACCAGTGTTTCACTCAACAACTCAGCGCCTGTTTCGGAGAGTCGTTGCATCAACTCGGGCGCGGTTTCCGTATCGCCGATCTGTGTGGCGTGCTGGAGCAGTATTGGACCAGTGTCGAGTGTGGGCTCCATGAACATCGTCGTGACGCCCGTCTCTTTGTCGCCGTTCACGATGGCCCAGTTTGCCGGAGCGGCGCCGCGGTATTTCGGCAGCAACGAAAAATGGACGTTGATACATCCGCGAGCGGGCGCGCGCAGAAATTCTTCAGGCAGGATGCGGCCATAAGCCACGACGACGGCGACGTCAGCGTCGTGCGAAGCAAACAGCTTTTTGGTTTCGTCGGTTTTTATGCGCTGCGGTTGGTGAACCGGGATGTTCTGCGCGAGCGCAAACTCTTTGACTGGTGAAAAAGTTACTTTGTTACCGCGGCCCGAAGGTCGATCCGGTTGTGTCCAAACGGCCACGACTTCGTGGCCGTCCTCAACACACCGCCGCAGCGTGGGAACAGCGGCTTGAGGCGTTCCCATGAATACAATTCGCATAACCGGCAATCAGCGATTAAATAGCCGTTCGTTCTGCGGCCGAAGCCTTGCGGCTCGTCGTCGCGCCGATTTTTTCAGCCGCGACCTTCGCCTGCATGAAGAGCAACAGGTAATCGCGTCCGCCGGCTTTCGAATCGGTGCCCGACATGTTGAACCCGCCAAACGGATGCACGCCGACGAGCGCGCCGGTGCACTTGCGGTTCAAATACAAGTTACCGACGTGAAACTCCTTGCGCGCGCGATGCAGTCTCGCTTCGTCGGCACTGTAAACAGCGCCCGTCAAACCAAACTGCGTGTCGTTGGCGATGCGCAACGCGTCGTCGTAATTCTGTGCTTTGATCACGGCGAGCACCGGTCCGAAGATTTCTTCCTGTTCGATCGTGTCGCCGGGCTTGACGTCCGCGATGACGGTCGGTTCGATGAAGAAGCCCTGCTCGCCGTCGGAGCCGCCGCCGATCACGACACGCCCGCCTTCGCTTTTGCCCTTTTCGATGTACGAGTTGATCGTCTTGAACGCCTTCTCGTTGATCACGGCGCTCAGGTTGGTCGCGGGATCGGTCGGATTGGAGAGCTTCAGCTTAGCGGTCCGGTCTACGATCTTTTCAAGCATCTCGTCGTAAACCTTCGCGTCGATGATCGCGCGTGAACACGCCGAACACTTCTGGCCCTGAAAACCAAACGCCGACTGCACTACGCCGGTCGCTGCGTCTTCAAGGTTCGCATCGTCCGCAACGATGATCGCGTCCTTGCCACCCATCTCCGCCACGACGCGCTTGATCCAAATCTGTCCTTCGTGAACTTTCGCGGCGCGCTCGTTAATCCTGAGCCCGACTTCCTTCGAACCCGTAAACGCAACGTAACGCGTCTTTGGATGGTCCACGATCACATCGCCGACTTCAGCGCCCGAACCGGTCATGAAGTTCACCACGCCCGGCGGTAGTCCTGCTTCTTCGAGGATCTCGAAAAACTTGAATGCGATCGTCGGCGCGTCGGAAGAAGGTTTCAACACGACCGTGTTGCCGGTCACGATTGAAGCCACAGTCATACCCGCCATGATCGCGAGTGGAAAGTTCCACGGTGGAATCACGGCGCCGACGCCCAGCGGAATGTATTCAAGCTTACTTTCCTCGCCGGTTATTTGAAACAGCGGTTGGTCGCCGGCGTAGCGCAACATCTCGTTGGCGTAGAAGTCGCAGAAGTCGATCGCTTCGGCTGTGTCCGCGTCGGCTTCGGCCCACGTCTTGGCCACTTCATAAACCATCCACGCGGAAAACTCGTGCCGCCGCTCGCGCAGGATCTCCGCGACGCGATACAGCAACGCCGCGCGCTCTTCAGCCGGAGCGTGCCGCCACGTTTGAAAGGCTTTCGCAGCCTCTTCAACCGCGCGGCTCGCGAGTTCTTTAGTCGCTTTGTTGAACCGGCCGACGAGTTGTGTGCGATTGGCTGGATTGAAACTGTCGAGTTTGCTGTCGGTGGCGATACGCTCGCCGCCGATGACTAGCGGATACTCACGCCCGAGCTCGGCTCCGACCTTCTCGAGTGCGGCGCGCATGGCCTGCGCGTTCTCTTCTTGGCTGAAATCAGTAAACGGTTCATTACGAAATTCGGTAGGCATTCAGACTCCGTAGTTTGTTCTGTGTTGTTAATCCCACTTGCCGGCTTTTTGCAGTTTCTTGATTTTGCGCTTCACGATCTCGCGTTTGAGTGCGCTCAT
>DASUPR010000109.1:0-14321 GCA_036281015.1 Pyrinomonadaceae bacterium | reverse complement strand
ACTTACTTCCCGATTTTTAGTGTTAACCCGCTGTAAGGTTCGCGAGCGTCATTGCATATCGGCGGAGGACAGAATTATGCGGCCTTCGGCCACGGGGGTTCGGGTTAGAAGTGCTCGGGCCACCCGAGCCGCAGTGATGGGCCGATAGTTGATCGGAATCAACGGGCGTAGCACCTTTAAAACTAACTCGGACGCCGTCTCGAGCGGTCGAACGGCCTGGCCCAGCGCCGCGCGGTCTCCGACAAGCAACGACGGTCGCGCGATAACCAACCCCGAAAATGGCAACTGCCCCAACGCGGCCTCCAGTTCGCCCTTGACTCTGCTGTAAAACACTCTGGATTTTGCGTTCGCACCCATCGAGCTGACTAATCCACATCGTCGAGCACCGGCGGTCAGCGCTGCGCGGGCCACCGCAAGATTGGCGTCGAAATCAACGGCGCGAAAAGCAGCCTGGCTTCCGGCATCCCTGATTGTTGTTCCGAGCGCCAGGTAAACTTCGTCGACGTGAGGAAGAGGCGGCAGCGATGCGAAGTCGACAATGTGCCATGTGAGCCGTGGATGGACGAGGCTTAGTTTACGCCGGCCGAGCGAATGGACCATGGCAACCGAATCGTCGGCGAGGAGGCCTTCCAGAATCGAACGTCCGACGAGTCCCGTCGAGCCTGCCAAAAGAACCCTTCGCTTTCGTGCCTCGATCTTGGAGTCGTCGCCGGTCTTCATGCGGAAGCAGCATACGACAGCAGATCCTGAGCTGGCTATAATGGCGCTACTTCCTATTTTCCGCAGGAGTAGCAGCTATGAAATACGTGGTCGCCTTCTTTCTTTTCGCCGTCCTCGTTCCTTGCGCGTCCGCCCAAAACAACAACCAGATAAAAATCTGCAAAGGGCTTCCGATTCCGGATGGTTACCTGATCGTCGGATTCGAGCCACACGCTGCGTGCTCGCAAGGCGCATACGTGCTGCAAAACGAGAAGCTTGCCGCGGCTCCACAGTCTCCGGCCGTCAAGGCGATGGCAGCGCGAGAGCGCAAGGTCAACGATCCGATCGTGCCGAAGTCGGTCGAGAACAACTCGCGTCCGCCGGCGCTCAAAGCGATCTCACTCGACCCGCCGTTGAACGAGTTGATCGCTTCACTGTCCGCCGCGAGTAAGACAAAGGAACAAGAACTCAGCGAGGGCGACGTTGTGCGTATCGACACTAATCTTGTCAGCGTGCCCGTGAGTGTCATGGATCGCCAGGGACGGTTTATCGGAGATCTGCTGCGCGAACAGTTCAAGGTCTTCGAAAACGACGTCGAGCAGAAGATTGTCCACTTCGAACCTGTCGAGAAACCGTTCACGGTAGCGCTCGTGCTCGACACGTCTGCGTCAACGCTTTTTCACCTGTGGGAAATCAAAGAAGCGGCTATCGCTTTTGCAAAACAACTGCGCCCGCAAGATCGTGTGTTGGTCGTGACCTTCGATCGACAGGTGCTCCTGCTCACTGAGGCGACGAACAACCACGATGTTGTCACACAGACAATCGAAACCAACGCGGTTTCGGGCGACACGACCCGCCTTTATGACGCGATCGATCTCGTCATCACACAGCGTTTGAACAAGATCGACGGCAGAAAAGCGATCGTACTCTTCACCGACGGCGTCGATACCTCGAGCTACAGGGCCACGTATCAGAGCACGCTGCGTGACGTTGAAGAGGGCGAGATACTGATCTATCCGATTCAGTACGACACCGAAGACTTCATGGCTTCCTTGCAAACGCCGACTCGGCCTTCAGCATCGCCTGTCGGCGACTACCGCGCGGCTGACAAGTATCTTCACTTGCTGGCGGACAAGACAGGCGGACGTCTCTACGAGGCACGTAATCGCGCGCAGTTGGCAAACGCGTTTTCGAAAATAGCGGAAGAGCTTAGTTGCCAGTACAGCCTGGCGTATTACCCGCAGGCTGCTTTACAGAGCGGCGAGCGCCGTCAGATCAAAGTGCGTGTGGACCAGCCGAATGTCGCCGTAAGAGCAAGGGAGAGTTATATGAAGCGGACTCGCTAATGACATCCGCGCTTTTAGCGTCGTCTCAAAAATAGAAACAACAGCGCAACGACCAAAAGAATCACGAACGTTCCCGGCCAGATGAACCAGCCGCGTTCGCTGCTATAACCTCCCACGACCACGCAGCCTGACGAGAAGAGAAGAATCAACGTGATAATGCCAACGTGTTTCATCGTTACCTCAACTTAACTGTTTTCCCGCGCTTCGATCTGTTCGATCAGTCTTTCCGGCTGCGTCTCTTCGCTCAATGCTTTCAAGTGGGGATCCTGCGTCAGGTCAGCGCCGACTTTCGCAGCGATGGCGTGCAACATGACGATCATCTTTGTGTTTTCCTGTTCGCTCAGCAGGTTCAACTGTAGATCCAGGTGGCTGCGTCTTTCGCTAATGCGACTGTCGAGATTCTGACTGATCAGAATAAAAGTCGAGAGAAAGATCGCTTCCAGTGAAACAACGAGCGTCAGGAAGGTAAAAGGAAACGGATCGACATGCGGTATTCCAGGGATCACGTTTATCAAAATCCACGCGCTGAACCAGCCGGCGTTCACCCACACAAAAGTCATGCTGCCGCAGAAGCGCGCGATCTTTTCAGCCAGACGATCCGCGGGTGTCCGCTGTTCTCGGGCCGCTTCTTCGAGCCGGGTTACGGTTTCGACATTCTTCTTCGTCAACTGCTCGGCGGATGGACCAGCCCCCCGATGCCCGTTAGGAATTTCAGCATCACTAACCGATGACGTTCCTTTCTTCATTAAGCAGGTTCACGCTCCCAATGTCGATGTCGTGCGATCGATGTTACGAATTGATCTCCAAGACCTGGGACGTAAGCCTCGCGAGTAGCGAGCAGTCCCGGTCGGAATTCAAACTTGTCTGTTCGAGGAATTTCATCAGCAGCAGTCACGATGCCGGTAGACGCAAGCAGTTCCACGCCCGCTCCACTGGCAGCGATCGTCTTGCAGTGTTTGTAAGCCTCGATCAAAAAGTTAGCGACGTCGGGTTGGGCTTTGAGCGAGGCCACACTGGCTTCGCCGTCAGGAACATAGAACGCGTCGAACAAAACTGACGAGCCGGTAAGAAAGCTGAAGTCCGCCCGGATCTCTGTACCGTTAGCGCCTCGCAAAACTCCGAGATGCGGCGCAACGGTAACGACCACGGCGCCCGCCGTCATCAACGTCTGCTTCATGTCCAAAAGAGCGTCGTCATCGAATCCATCCGATACGAGAAACGCAATCTTCCGGGTCTTGATCGTCGCGTTAGGAAAATTAGGATTGTCGATCATTCTCAACGCTGGAGACACGTCCATCTCCGCGGCCCGCTTCGGTTGGACCTTCTTCGGATCCATATCACCGGGAACGCTCATGTTCATCGGTTTCTCCAGCTTGGCGGGAATAGCCTCACCGAGTCCTTCCGCTACGCTGTTGGCGAGCTCTTTATCGACCTGGGCCAGCAGAAACAGCATGCGCTTTCTGATCGGAATCGTTTCCACTTTGCCCAACTCAAAACGTAGAGCCTTGATGATGTGAAGCTGTTCGATTTCAGACTGGCTCTTAAAGAAAAGCCGCGCCTGACTAAAGTGATCGTGGAAGCTGGGGCTACGCTCACGAATCTTCCGGGCGTCGATCCTCTCGGCATAACTCGCAAAACCGCTCATGTCCATTCCAGCCTGAAACGGGCACCCGCCTTTAAGGCTGTTGGGTTCATAACTCGTCCGGCCGCGATTTACTGTCTGCCGCATGTAGCCATCGCGCTGGTTGTTGTGCAGCGGAGCAACCGGCCGGTTGATCGGGATTTCGTGAAAGTTTGGTCCACCCAGGCGGATCAACTGCGTGTCGAGATATGAGAAAAGACGGCCTTGCAGCAGCGGGTCGTTCGTGAAATCAATTCCCGGCACGACGTTGCCGGTGTGAAAAGCCACCTGCTCAGTTTCAGCAAAGAAATTGTCAGGGTTACGATTCAGAGTCATCCTGCCGATACGGCGCACGGGGACGATCTCTTCCGGAATGATCTTCGTTGGATCGAGCAGGTCGAAATCAAAACTAAACTCATCTTTCTCCTCGACGATCTGAACGCCGAGCTCCCACTCGGGATAATCGCCATTCTCGATCGCTTCCCACAGATCGCGCCGGTGAAAGTCGGGATCCTTTCCCGAAATCTTTTGCGCTTCATCCCAGAGAACGGAGTGCAAACCGAGCAAGGGCTTCCAGTGGAACTTCACGAAGCGCGCCTTTCCCTTGTCGTTGATGAACCGGAAAGTATGAACGCCAAAACCTTCCATCATCCGGTAGCTTCTGGGGATCGCGCGATCTGACATGACCCACATGATCATGTGCATCGATTCAGGCATCAGCGAGATGAAGTCCCAGAAGGTGTCGTGGGCGGATGCGGCCTGCGGAATTTCGTTGTGTGGTTCGGGCTTTACCGCGTGGACCAGATCGGGAAACTTGATCGCGTCCTGAATGAAGAAGACCGGAATGTTATTGCCAACGAGATCGTAGTTTCCTTCCTGCGTGTAGAACTTTACTGCGAAGCCGCGGACGTCGCGTGCGAGATCGGTCGAGCCGCGAGATCCTGCGACTGTAGAGAAGCGAACAAAAACAGGAGTCTTGACCGACGGGTCTTGAAGGAAATGCGCCTTCGTGTACTGGGCCATCGATTCATACACCTGGAAATAGCCATGCGCCGCCGAGCCGCGTGCATGCACGACGCGTTCAGGAATGCGTTCGTGATCGAAGTGCGTGATCTTTTCGCGAAGGATGAAATCCTCTAACAGTGTTGGACCACGATCGCCGGCTTTGAGCGAGTTCTGATTATCGTTTACACGAACGCCCTGATTGGTAGTGAGAAACTCGCCGGCAGACTCTTCGAGATTTTTCGCCAGATCGTCAAGCTTGGGATTCTGCTCACCGTAGCCGCCGTTCTGTGGCAACTCCGGAGCGTCAGGTTCTCGCTTTGCGTTAGCGTTGGTAGCTCTTCCGTTAGTTTTCCCCTTGTTCATTGTCCCCCCTTGTTGCTTAACGCGCGCCGGCCTTTCGGGCTTTTGCAGGTGCAGTTGTTTTGGCATTAACGGTTCTGGACTTCTTGGCCTGGGCCGCGGCGATCGCGTTGTCCGCGTTCTGTCGTTCCTCGGGCGGCGGAAGTACGGCAGGCATTCGTAAAGCTTCGAGCCACAGTTCACGCGTCCAACCGGCCGTGTGATAAAGATGTTCGTCTTCCTCACCTTCGACTTGCTCGTATGCGGGCATCAGGAGTGCTGACTCTTCGGCGTTTGCGTTCTTGGCCAGCTCTCCGAGCAATTCCCAGTTGAGATGATCTTTGGTTTCAGCCAGTGTGACGCACTCTGCCGCGACGATTTGAGCGGCTTGAGGATCGGCGCACCGGGAAGCCAACTCCATCGCTTTTACGAGTGAAGTGCCGATATAGCGAACGACTTTGCGGCCCGGTGTTTCAGTATCCGGGTCGAGTCCGAGGTCCGTGATGATGGTTGAAAGCACTTGTACGTGGTTCTTCGTCTGATCAAGGTACTTGTTCCACTCTTCGCGCAAGTCCTTATTAAGAGCGAGACCCAGGGCCGTCGAGTAAATCTGCACTCCGCCCTTTTCTGTCTCCAGCGCCTGGTACAAGAGATCGACGGGCACGTTTGCGAGCAATGTATTGTTTGGCATAGGTCCCCCTTGTTGGGCCGCACTCAAATCAATCAGTTTGAGCGTTGGATTTGCAGTCGGACTGTGAATAGGCAAGTACAATGCCTTGATGTTTTCGCACAAAAAGACACGGCGGATTGCTTTCCGCCGTGTCTCTTTCTTGTGCAAAAGAAAGTTAATGCGACCCTATCCCGATATGTACGGGATTGGATTGGCTCGTCGCTCCGCGATCATCCGTAGCTACTGCCCACACCATGTAATGCCCCGGCGTCGACAGTTTGAGGGAGACCGTATGAGTCGAACCCGAACGCGTTCCGATGCCAATCGAGTTAGTAGGAGACATGAAGAAATCTGCCTCTCTATAGAAAAACTCGACTTGCTTGATGCCGTCGGTGACGTCCGATGCGTTGGCGACGACTGTAATGTTTGCGCCGACAGCGAACATCGAGTCGTCACCTGGCTGAGTCAGCAGAACAACGGGCGGCACGTTTTCAACCACTACGACAGTTGTATCCGTTAGGGACTGCCGGTTCTCGTTATCTATCGCTACTGCCCGAATCCTATGCGCTCCTCCTGACGCGCCCTGCCATTGGAATGTGTAGGGCGCTGTGTCGTCTGTCCCAAGCAGTTTCCCATCCGCGTAGAACGAGACCGACTTGATCTGTCCGTCTGTGTCCAACGCTTCAGCTTGAATCGTAATGACCTGCCCAGCCTGCCAGAGCGAGCCTTCGGTAGACGGCGCGAAACCTACGTTGGGCGCGAAACCCTGTGTGGCTGGATTTGCGAATAGTTCCAGATCGAAAGTCAGGTCAGGACTGCCAAGCGTGTTCTGATGAATCGCGACCGCGATCGTGTTGCGACCCTTACGCAGGAGGCCAGGACTCACTGCAACCGGGAAGAAGACTTCCTCCTCCAATCCGTCGACATCCTTTGTTGCGGGAGTTGACGACGTCACGGTGCCTCCGGCCATGTTCATCCGGCTGACTTCTTGTCCATTCAAATACACTACAGCGCCGTCGTCGCGTTTCAGCCGCAGTATCAGGCTTCGGTAAAACGTCGGATCGACGACGTCGAAAGAGTGACGGAAATAGGTAGCAATCCGCCATGCCTCTTGCGCCGCACCGCGAATGATTGTCGCGGGTTCGTCGCCAAATCCGAGCTCCGCACGGCCCAGCTTCCATTGCGAATCATCGAAGTCAGGAGCTGTCCAATTCGCGCCGGGGCTGTTGCCGGTGTCCAGGTAACGCCACTGGCTGCCCGTTTTGACGAGAACGATCTTCTGGAAGTCTGCTTCGAAGCGTTGCCCGCCCACGATAGCGTTGGGATTGTCGGGTGTGCCAACCTGTATCAAGTCCCACTTGGGTATCACTCCCTGTGGCACCTGCCGAGTGCTGGTCAACACAAACCGCACCTCTACGGGAAAAGCTTCCCCTGGTTCGAGCCGTATGTTCGTAAGCGTTGTCTGTAGGCTTGTGACCTTGATGGTGGTCGGCCCCACGACTTCGAAACCCTCACCGGTTGACTTGCCTTCAGTCCAACGCGCAAACAGTTCCGGTTTCAAATCGACAAAGATCTCGCCGTAATCCAGGAACGTAGGTCCTTGAGTTGGTTTCATCAGGCGCAGTTGTGTCAGCACCGTTTGGGGAAAGATGTTGCGAATCAGAATGGACGCAGCCATTGCCGCGCCGGGGAAATTGTCAACCACCGTGACGTTCTTCCAAACGATGTTGTTGTTGTTCTTTACGTTCGTGTTGACGTTCACGATTTCGGGAAACGTCATACCAAACGGCGCGGTAGTGGACGTTTCGATACGTCCGAGCAGACACATGTGGCCGGGATCGCCGAAGCAGCCGAAGTCGGCAGGGTTGGGCGGATACCACGGCACCTGAATGACCACGGCTTCGCCGGGCTGCAAAATCGGAACGACCAGCGGCGCGGTGTCATAGATGGGTGGCGAGACGACCGACGGGTGCTTCGGATTCTTTGTCACGATATAACCGTCGGCAATGGTCCATGGCTGGATGGCTGGTCCGGTGCCGTCCCACGGTCTCATGTTTGTCGTGATGTTGACGTTGGCGGAATGGCCGTCATACGTGGTTGCCGGATCTAGCCGCGACAGGTTAGCCGGATTACGTTGCCACTGCGCCCAGAGCCGGTCGACGTTGCCATGCAGCATAAAGAAGAACGGATCTTCAGCAGCGGTCGGGACGGAGCTCATGTTGCCGCCAATGCCGCCGATGTAGACGTGCGAGTAGTTGTGAGGATGATTGGGATTGCCTTCGATACCCACGTTGAGGCCATTGGGGGCGTAAGAAGGAATCGCCATTATGGAGGCGTCTGTAGTTGTGGTCGGCGCAGTGCAACAGGCGTTGCCGCCCAGATCGCGGTTCACCGCCGGCGGAAAGAGTGTGGGCCCTACCCCCGGGTGGAACGGAGGACCGATGGGGGCTGAGCCGGGGCCGCTGCCTGACGCGCCCATAAAAGTGGAAGTGAACAACCCTGAAGGATTAGTGGTCCAGTCCCAATAAAGCAGCGTGACCAGCGGATTGGCTTCCTGAAGCAGCACTTCGTAACGATTAATGAACTCTCTGTGCCAGGGGAGGAAAGCAGATGTGCCGTGTCTGTTGGCCGGGCCGAACTGGTGCACCTGATCCTGCTTGTGCCAGTAAGTGATGCCGCCGGGAAACACGAAGGCCGGCAGTGTTCCCACTGAGAGAATTGCATCGCGGTAGGCGTCACGCTCGGCCGCCGTCGCCGTCGCGGCATTCTTACGCGGCTTGGTGACTTCGGCGCCGTAGAGTTTGGTTGGCCCACAGTTGCTGGCCATGTAATCCACCCATTGCGCAGGCCAACCGAGTCCGGTGGATGCTTTGGCCCAGTAAAGCCTCAATCGCTCAGTGCCGGTAGAGGCCGCGGTGCCGCGGTTACGGACGCGTATGTACACGTAGTTGGGCGTGCTGAATTTCGGATCGCGATATTCCGGGTTCTCGTGTGGCAGCGGAGTCCACGGAGGCGTCAACTCGGGAAAGGGATAAGGTTGATAACCCGGATCCGGGTTGTTTCGCACCCAGATGTCTTCTGTCACCCACATTGGTCCAGTATCCGGGTTCGGCTCGACGCCTGTGTCGGCTGGTGTGTCCTTCATGTACAGGTCAGGGGTGGCCTGAACGGTTTTGTTGACCTTGAGGTCGTTAGCTTTAAGCGCGCGCACCTGACCGGTAGCAATTACGGGTACAAGCGCGATGACGAGAGCGAGGATGAGGCTAAGCATTTTCCTCTTCATGTGTTTCTCCTTGAAAGAGTCCTACACCGCTGGCGAGGGTAGACGTCAGGGTGAAAAACTCGGGTTTGGATTAAGTTTTTGGCGGGTTAGTGAATGTGATTGCGCATGAGGCTCCCACTTTCCTCACGCTCACTGAGTTGTTTAATCAGAGATGGATCTATTTACCATGCTGTTCTCCAAAATTGAGTCTGACTTGCTGGGAATCAGAGAACGTATTGGCCGTGAGATGCTCGGGAACAGGGAGGCCGAGATGGCATCTCGTTGAGAACTGCTAACGCAAAATGCCGGGATGAATGAACGATAGCGTTCATGGCAGACAAGTGTCAATGTTTTTGGGTGAGCTTGTTCCAGACACTCGCTTCACCATTGCGGCGAACAAGCTCGATAACCATGCGATAGGCTTCAGCGTAAAGCGTCCGCATCTCTTCTTGTGTGCGCGGATGTTGTAAACGCTGCTCGAGTTCATCTTCTGTTAGCCGGCTCCGCGAAATGTAACGCGAGATCGCCTGGCCTTCGCCAGCGAGATAAAGCGCAAAGCCTTCTTCCAACCAGCGCGGCGCCCGTTTGTTGCTGACGGAACCGATCATGACGTGCGCCAGTTCGTGTCGAAGGGTAGTGAAGAGAACACCGCGCTGCTTCAGGATGCCGGCGGGTTGTAATTCGATCTGATTGCCACGGGTCGCGGCGGCGGCCCACCACGGTTGGCCCGTGCGCGATGTGAAGTCGCCGGTGCTTTGATTTAATCGAATGCCGACTCGCGGAATATTCACGATAGTCGACGCGGAAGAAGCGCGACGCACGTAATCATTGCGCGCCGATTCCAGCGTATTCAGAATCTGATTAGCAGTGCGGCGGTCTACATCGGCCGGATACGAGAGGTTAAAGTGCTCGGAGGAGATTGTTAGCAGTCGCGAAGTACTGGTGAATGTTGCAGGATGGGAATGTCTGTAGTCGAACGTGCTCAGGAAAACGTCAGCCTTCGATTCGCCGGCAACATTAACTTTCTTCACGACCGTCCCCGGAAAATACTTCTCGAGGATCTTCTGGGAGCTCGCGCCACGCGCGGCCATCACGTGCGCGCCTTCCTGGCACAGGCCGAGGCCATGACCGAAACCGCTGCCTCGGAAAACGAAGTCCGATCCCGAACGAACAACTTCGAATCGCGAGCTCTTCAAAACATTCCAGCCGAGCGCTCGTCCCACAATGATCTTGAAATCCCAACCACGAACAGTCTTGCGATGCTCGCCGTCGAGCGTGATGAATTCTGCACGGCCTGTTTCGTCGCGCTGACTAATCATGATCTGGTCCAACCGGTTGCCGACGTCGGTACGCGAATCAGTTTGCAGGGCGCGCAGGAGATCGGCGCGGCTAACGGTATCGGTCCACTTCGCGTGAGGACCGGTAGTGCAGTGCTCATCGCGCACGCCGCGCAGATGGAAAGCTGGAGTCACGCCCCAGAGATCGCGGATGTTGGCAGTTTCGCCGCCACAGGACGCACTGAAGTATGCGTCGATCGATCGGGCATGGTTGTCGAGCAGCACTTGACCTTCGGTGGCGCGAACTGCGGCAGAAATTCGACCGTTAGCCGGCGAGCCGGTCGTTGCAGTCACAAACCTTTGACAGTGTGTTGTCGAACAAACGTCGTAGCCGCGTGTTGCATGGCGGCCTTTGTTCTTCAACGCGTAGGTGCGAATCGTGATGGCGAGCGCCTTCAGTGCTTCCGGCTCCGGTTCAACTGTCGCTTCGCCGCGCAGCACGCCGCCGACATAGTCTTCGAGTGAAAGTGTTTGCGTGACGTTCTCACGGACGAGATGCACTTTGAGGGGGGATGTGTGTGCAGAAGCGACGTTCGCATCATTGAGATTGGCATCGCTTCTCGAAATCGTGAACGTGCCCGCGCTGATCTTATTTGCGTACGTTTCAAAGATCGGCTGGGCCAGCTTTGCGGCATCCGATCCGTGCGCTCGCGGCGCAAGAACCAGTACTGCCAACTCGATTCGCGACGGATCAAATTCACCGCTGCTCTGAATCGGCGCCGCGAATCCGACAAACCAACCGTTGTTGCGAAAACCTGTTGCCGGCGTCGCCGTACCGGTCTTGCCGATGATGGTTAAGGGCAGGGAATCGAGTTTTGCTGCGCGCGCGGTTCCGTAGCTGATTGCGCCACGCATGCCGTTGACGATCATGGCGCGATGTTGTGGCGCAATGCTGATGTTGGACCGCTCGACCGGTCGAAAATCATTTCCTGAAGCCACCTGCGGTTTGAATAAATGTCCGCCATTCACCAGCGCTGTGTACGCCGTCAACAGTTGAATGGGAGTAACCTGGATGTGATCGCTTTCACCCACGGCTGATCTCTCGAGGCAATCTGATTCGTCAGCCGCGTTGGGTTCGGATTTGCGCACGCGCGCGTTGTTTCCGATCTCACACGGACGCACGACGCCGCTAAGTTCTTCTTCCGAGATCCCCGTTGGCTGCCCAAAATCGAACTCACGCAGCGTCGACACCAACTTGTCTCTTCCGAGTCGCTGACCTGCGGCCGCGAAATAGTAGTTGCAGGAGTAGGCGATTGCCTGCGATGGCGAAAACGGGGGCAGGTGATTCTCATGAACGCAGGGCAGTGAAAAATTCAATCCCGTGAAGCGGCCAGGACATACGGTGCGTGAGCCTTCATCAATCAATCCGGCGCGCAATGCCGCTAACGCGGTGAAAGGCTTCATCGCAGAGCCAGGCATTAACGCCTGTGCATAGGCGAGTTGTGGATTGACGATCGCGCGGACGCGGCCCGTTCGCGCATCCATGACGATGATTGTTCCCTGGCGGTCCGCGAGCGCCGAGTTGGCCGCTTGCTGAAGCGCGGCATCGAATGCGGCCTCGTTTCTGTCAGAAGTGTTGTTGGCCCAGTTGGAAGCTTGCGGCAAAGTCAGCGTGAGAAACAAAATCGCCGCGCCGGCAAACGAGAGGAGCATTGCGTGCTCGCGCGCCAGTCTTTGCTTGAATCTCTTCTCTGTGTCTCTGTGGTTAGTTTTTCTAAGCATTATTGAACCACAGAGACAGATAGATACAGAGAAGTGTCCTTTTCAGGCAAAGCCGGTGCAGTTTTCGTGAGTGCCGTCAACGTCGATACCCAACCAACGAGGCTGAACACGAACGCCAACAGCAATCGCAAACCGAAAACCGCGAACTCCGTCTTGTTGCCGCTAATCGTGAACTTCGGTATGAGCGCGAGGTACGGCAACACAAAGAAGATGATCAGCCCGAGCCCGTAAATCAAAACCGAATGTGACGAAAACGCGCGCGCGAGCGCCGATCCGATCCGTTTGAAAAACGATTTGGCCCCATCGCTGAAAAGACCGCGGAGTTCGCCACCCGCCACAGCGATCCATAGATGAATCGCCGCCAGCGGAAACGCCACACCCCACAACACAAAACGCAGCGTGGTAAAAATCAGACTGGGCCAATGAAGCGGCGCTGCTTTTAGCGGAGTCGCTTTGTCGACCGGCGGCACTTCCACAATCGGGGCCGGATAACGAGCCGAGATCTTGTTCAGCAGGTAATGGAGCAGCCACACAACCAGCAGCACCAGGATCGTCAACGCCAAAAATTTCAACGCATCAATCAGAATCACACGCCAGCGGAACTTCTGATCCAACACACGATTGACGATCGAACTTTGCAGTGTGAAAAATCCAAGCGGAATCAGGATCATCAGCGCGTAGGTAATCAGCACTTGCCAGATCGTCGCTTCGCGTACCGAGATAAAGAAGTACGACGCGATGAGCAGAACGGCGTAGATGGCCGCAAAGATCATTAGCGCGCCAAAGTTTGTGATCGTGGTCGCGATCGCGCCGAGCCAAATTTTCAGAGTAGTTGTAGTCATGTCAATTCTTATCCAGAATTCTCAAGCGGTCGTTTGTCGTGTTCGCCTGCACGGTCGGCTGGTACATTAGTTCGGCGCGGGCGGGTGCGATCTTGAATTCGCCGGGCACCTCGATGCGCATCGCGTATTGCAGCGTCGCCTCACCGTCGAAGTAATTCATAAAGATCGCGGTGCGGTTGTCGCGGAACTCGCGATTGCTGTACCAGTCGGTCCATTGGCCAAGCGAGTGATTGAGATGAATCCCGCTCACGCGCGCGACTTGCTCCGCGCCGGCGGGAATCGGATCTTCGATCATCAGATACTGTGCGCGCGGGCCAGTGAGCCGCAGCCTGACGACAATCATGTCGCCTGAACGGAGCTCGCCGCTGAGTGGGTCAACCTTCCAGCTCGCCTTGCCGTTCTCGTCTTCGGTGACGTGCAGCCGCAGGTACTCACGCGTAATCTTCAATCCGCCTGCCGTTTGCGCCGTCACGTTTTCATCGGCGGTGAAGTATTCGAGCCCGGCCGAAACGTACAAAGCGCCCTTGCCGCGTTTGACGATCCGGATTTGATTTGATGGACCAATTTCGGTGCCTTTCTTCCAAACCGTCACGGTCTCTGCATTCGTGGCGTCATTTGCTCCAACGTGTTGTCCCGCAACCTTGGTCCCGTTCAAATAAACTTCGAACGTGTAGTCGGGCGACAGCTCCTTGCTGACCTTCAAATAATCGCTGAGCCCGTAGATCGCGAACGCGGTCTCCTTGGTCGACCGCCAGTAGTAGCCGTTGGATCGATTACGGACCAACCAGCGCGCGGTCCGGGACAGCAGATTTGAATCGGGTTTGATCCGCGACAGCGCCTTCAGCGAGAGCGACGTCGCTTCGGCGTCGAGATAAACATCGCGGCCGTAGTCGTTCACCCGCGCCGTTTGCCAGTGCGCCTCAAACTCGTCCTGTAGCGCCGCGCCTTCGATCAGGTTCGCGATTTCACGCGCGCGTGCGTCATTGCGCTCGTGCAGAGCCAGCGCCAGCAACGCGCGCCCATAAGCGCCGAGGTTGTTGCGTTTGCCGTACAGCTCCTCAAGAAAGCGAGTATCGCCATCGCCGCTTTCGGTGAACGCGTAAATCATGTAAGCGCGCGTTTCGTCGTCGATTGGATTTCCGTTATCGTTCTTTCCCGCGTTGAGCAGCGACAACAGTTTTTGGCGCCCCTGTTCGCGCCGCCAGTCGTCAACGGGATAACCGGCACGGCTCGCCATCGTTAGACCATCGACGACGTAGGCCGTCATAAACGGATCGCTCCGGTCATCTTTCCACCAACCCCAACCGCCGTCGCCATGCTGATACGCATACAGCCGGTCCAGACCTTTTCGGACTTTGGCATCGAGATCGTTCGACGCGCGAATCTTTGCTGTCGGCACGTCTTTCAATGTCTGGGCCACGACGAGGTTCGGCACGAAGCTGGACATCGTTTGTTCAGTGCACGCGTAAGGAAAACTC
>DASUPR010000108.1:0-4769 GCA_036281015.1 Pyrinomonadaceae bacterium | reverse complement strand
AGCCAGCAGTTCGAGAATCTGAAACTCGAGCGGCGTTAGATCGACGCGGTAGCCGTTGCGAATCACTTCATGCCGCCGCTTATCGATCACTAAATCGCCGACTTCGATCCGTTCGCCGTCCGGTTCCTGCGGCGCTGAACCGCCGCGTCGCAACAGTGCTTCGACGCGGTATTCAAGCTCACGTGGACTGAACGGTTTCGCGAGATAATCATCGGCGCCGGCTTCGAACCCGGCAACCTTGTCGTCGAGCGCATCGTGCGCCGTCAGAAAGAGCGCCGGCGTTTGAATTCCGCGGTCTCGTACGCGCTTCAGTAGTTCGAGGCCGGACATTCCCGGCATCGACACATCAAGAATGAAGCAATCAAATCTTCCCGCGATCGCGGCTTCGAGAGCCGCCATTCCGCTTTCCCGTTCTTCGACTGTGAAGCCGAGACGGCGGAAGTACTCCGCGAGAAGGAGTCTCATGTCCGTATCGTCATCTGCGATCAGAAGACGCTTGCCTGCGTATTTGTTGTTTGGTGGTGCTTGCTGTGCCAACTGTCCGCCCTGTCGGTAGGGATTGTAATAGTCCTTAGAATCGACGGCAATTATAACTCAAACTTACGCAGACTCATTTGCACGAGTCGCGTGAAAGACTCAGTTATAACGAAATCGGGCAAATCAGTCAGCCTTGACGCAAATTAGCGGGGGTAAGTATAGTGCATCTTTAGGTTTTTGGACCTTCTTCTACCTTCCTTATAGCAACTGGGCAGAGACTTTAGCAACCAGAGATGCGTGATTTTCGCCGCCTGTTAAAGTATTTAAGACCTCACTGGCCAGTCTTTACAGTCGCGACTTTCGCAATGCTGGTCGTCGGTCTGCTCGAAAGTGCAACCGGTGCGTTGATTGTACCAATAATCGATCAGGCATTTGCTCCGGGCGCCGGACAACGCACCGCAACACTGTTTGGCCTGCAGCGTTTGATTCCGCAGGACGCGTTTGGCGCGTGGAAGATGATCTCGATCCTGTTGATCATCTTCACGGTTATCAAGGGTATTGCCGAGTGGTTGTCGACCTACTTGATGGCGCGCATCGGGCAGTCGGCGGTGCTCAAACTGCGGCAGGATCTGTACGGTCACCTGCTCGATCAGTCGGCGACGTTCTTCGAACGCCATCGCTCGAACTATCTTGTTTCACGACTCGTTACCAGCGCGGCGGCGATTGAAACCGGAATAACGGCGACCGTTCGCGACATGCTGCGTGAGAGTTTTTCCCTCATCTTCTTTCTGGCCGCGTCCTTTTATTACAGTTGGCGTTTGACGCTCGGGTCGCTCGTGATCGCGCCGATTATCGGGTTGCTGACCGCGAAGTTCGGCAAGGCGCTGCGCAACCTGGCGCGCGAGAGTTTTGAAGGCAGTAAAGAACTGACGGACACGGCGCAGGAAGCACTCGCGAATCAAGGCATCGTCAAAGCTTATCGCGCCGAAAAACGTGAGGCGTCTCGCTTTACGAAGGTTGCGCAACGGATCGTTCACGCCAACCTGCGCAGCGCGAGCATCGCGGGCCTGTCGCCGCCGACGATCGAACTGATCGGAATCGTCTTCGTCGTGTTGCTGCTCTTCGTCGGCCAGCAGGAGATCATCGCCGGCCGGATGAGCACGTCGCAGTTTCTGACGTTCCTCTTCTTTCTGTTTCGCAGCTACGATCCGATGCGCAAGCTCTCGCGGCTGCAAAACAGCATGGAACAGGCGCTCGCCGCTGCTCATCACGTTTGGGAAGTGATGGACGAGCACGCGGAGATCAAGGAAAAGACCGGCGCGGGCGCGCTGGCGCCACTGCAGCGCGAAATAGAACTGAAGAACGTTTCGTTTGGTTATGGAAACGAGACGCGCTCGGTGTTGCATGAAGTAAACCTGAAGATCAAAGCGGGAACGATGGTCGCACTCGTCGGCGAGTCAGGCGGCGGCAAGTCGACTTTGACTAAGCTCCTGCCGCGTTTTCACGATCCGACTTCCGGCGCGGTGTTGTGGGATGGAATCGATCTGCGCGACGCAAAGCTCGCGAGCTTGCGGCAACAAATCGCGTTAGTGACACAAGAGACCGTGCTCTTCAACGACACCGTTCGTCACAACATCGCTTACGGCAAACCCGACGCGACTGACATCGAGATCGAAGAGGCTGCGCTGATCGCTTTCGCGCACGACTTCATTCGCGAAATGCCTGACAAGTACGATACGATTGTCGGCGAGCGCGGCATCTTTCTTTCCGGCGGTCAACGCCAACGACTGGCCATTGCTCGCGCTATTCTGGTAAATGCCCCCGTTTTGATTTTGGACGAGGCGACTTCCGCGCTCGACGCCGAGTCGGAACGCCTGGTGCAGCGGGCCATTGCCAACCTCGTCCGCAACCGTACGACGATCGTGATCGCTCACCGCCTTTCAACCGTGCGTCGCGCAGACGTAATCGTGGTGATGGAGGCCGGGCGCATCATCGAGATGGGTACCCACACCGAATTGCTGGCGAAGAACGGACAGTACCGAAAGCTCTACGAGCTTCAATTCGCCGACGAAGAAGAAGAGCCACAGGTTCCACAGCTTATATGAAATCAATGACAGGATACGGTAAGGCGATGGTGGCGGGTGACGACTTCTCCGTCTCTGTTGACCTCAAGACCGTCAACAATCGGTTTCTCGACATTCACCTCCGCGTAGGCGCTGAACTGGCATCACTCGAACCCGGCATCAAGAAACGCATCACTTCGCGTTTGACGCGCGGCCGCGTAGACGTCAGCGTTAGTCTCGAACGTACGTCCCAGATGATCTATGAGCTCAACCGGCCGCTCATCGCCGGTTACGTCAACGCGCTGAAACAACTCCAGCAGGACTTTCAGATCGCCGGCGAACTCGACATCAACGTGCTCGCGCGTATACCAGGCGCTTTGCAACCCGCGCGTAACGGAATCGATGAAAGGATCGTCAGCGCGCTCGAGGGTGCCGTGGAACAAGCGCTGGACGAGCTCGAACGCATGCGCGAACAGGAAGGCGAAGCACTCCGGGCCGAACTGCGCGATCGCGTTAACAAGATCGAGTCGATTGTCCCCACAATCGAAGCGGCAGCGGCCGGACTCGCTGAAGCGTATCGCGTGCGTCTGCAAAAACGGATCGGCGAGCTGCTCAATCGTGGTGGACAAGTCGTCGAGATCGACCCGGCGCGGCTGGCCCAGGAAGTTGCTTATCTTGCGGACCGCAGTGACGTCAGCGAAGAGATGGTGCGTTTGCGCAGTCACCTTACTCAATTTCAGGAAGCGCTCGATGCTCCCGGAGAAACCGGAAAGATGCTCGACTTTCTTTTGCAGGAACTGAACCGTGAAGCGAACACCACGCTTTCCAAGTCTACTGATTTGGTGATCAAGGAAGCTGGGCTGGCGATAAAAGCAGAGGTCGAAAAACTTCGCGAGCAGGTTCAGAATGTCGAGTAAAGTGAAGGAAATCCGATCAGCGACTCAAGTGAGAAACTCCCCCGCGTGTCGAGGCACACTGTTCGTTGTCAGCTCACCTTCCGGCGGCGGTAAGGGCACGATCATCCGTCACGTCTTGGACGAAGTGCCAAATCTTAGCTATTCTGTTTCGTTTACAACCCGGACGCCGCGCCCGGGTGAGGTGAATGGCCGCGAGTATTTCTTTATCAGCCGGAAAGTTTTTGACGAGATGGTGGCGGCCGGCGAGTTTCTCGAATGGGCGTGCGTGCATGGGAATTATTACGGCACGGCGAAACGCCAGGTAGCTGACGAGACTGCCGCGGGCATCGATATCGTTTTGGAAGTCGATGTTCAGGGCGCTGCGAGTGTGCGGCAGTTGTTGTTGGATTCGGTGAGCATCTTTATTTTGCCGCCGTCTTATGAGGTTCTTAAGGAACGACTGATCGCGAGGGGCACGGATACGCCCGAGGAGCTTGCGGTCAGGTTGCGCAACGCGCCGGATGAGTTGCGCCAGTATTCAGCTTTCGATTACGTCATTATTAACGACGAAGTGGACCACGCGGTGGCGCAGCTCGCTTCGATCATTTATGCCGAGCGGGCTCGTTGTGTGCGCCAGGAAAATCTGGTGCGCGAAGTGATCGAGAAGTTCAAGCCGGCGGAAGATTAAATCAGCACTACTGGAAGAGTAATTGTACGGATACGACGAGAAGGAGCAATCGAGTGGCAACGACGACAGAGTTGGTTGAGAATGATATGGAAGCGGCTGGAGTACCGGAAGTAGATTCGAAATATCGCCTCATCATCCTCGCAGCAAAACGCAGCAAGCAGTTACAACGCGGCGCAACCCCGCGCATCGACATCGACCCTCAAAAACACAAACCGACGCGAATCGCGCTCGAGGAAGTCATTCGCGGCCGGGTCCACTTCGACATCAAACAGCAGGACCCCCACGCCGCTCATTAGGTTGGGTAGGAACGATCCACCAACTTCGTTGGTGGTGTTGTTTTGAGCTTGGTAGCTTGGGTAGGCAGGATCTGAAGACACCACCAACTCAGGTTGGTGGTATTCCATACCCAACCTACACCCATGCCTCGCAACGTACCCAATCCCACCAACGCAGTTGGCGGTGTTTACAGATCCAACCTACACCTGGGTCTCACGTGAAGAACTATCCCACCAACGCAGTTGGTGGTGTTTACAGACCCAACCTACCCCGCCACACCTGAAGCAAACTATCCCACCGACGAAGTCGGTGGTGCTTACAGATCCAACCTACACCACGCAACTCACACGAGTTATCCCACCGACGAAG
>DASUPR010000107.1:0-7917 GCA_036281015.1 Pyrinomonadaceae bacterium | reverse complement strand
GTACTGCGGCCGACTTCGCGAGCGGCATCGTGCAGCCAGTCGATCTGAAAGTCGGCGCGGATGGAAGTCTTTACTATTTATCGATCAACTTCGGTAACGGTTTCGTCTCGCGTGTTCAGTTCAATGGCCCAACAAACCCTGCCCCCGTCATCGTCACCGAACCGAACACCGACAGCGCCGTCGCGCTCGAATCAGTTTGGCTGATGCGCGATCCGTTTCCGCTGACGACGCCGTTCAACCTCACCACCGACGGCCGCACGCGTTTGAGTCTGTTTGTCATGAATCTCGACTTGCAGCCGGGTGAAAACGCGTCGAGTGTCACGGCGAGACTCGAAGACGCGTCGCTCAAGGATTATCCGTTGACGGTCGAGACGGTTGGTAAGGTTCCTGGCTTCGACTGGCTGACGCAGGTGATCGTGCGTTTGCCAAACGACACTCCGCCCGCTCAGACGCTCCTGGTCAGCGTCAGCTTGCGCGGACAGACGAGTAACAAAGCCCGAATCAGGATGAAATGAGCCACAGCGGATCACGAACGAACACTGGTCGTGTTATTCGTGAACGTCGGTTGGCGAAGTGCCGATGCCATAGCGCTTGATCTTGCAGTTGAGCGTCGTCACTTTAACGCCGAGCAGTTTCGCGGCCTGGCGTTGATTGCCGCGCGTCTTCTGCAAGGCGTTGCGGATCAGTTCAATCTCATAGCGCTGGACTTCTTCCTGTAATCCAAGCCTGCGGTCTGGCTCTGACTGGCTGTTGGTGAGAGACTCAAGTTCCTTGAGGACGGTCAGGGCTGCCTCTCGTAAATTGTCTAAATTGTGGCGGGCTAATTCCGATCTCTTGGGTGGCGCCTCTTGTGGCGCCGCAGAATTACCATTCGTCTCCCAATGAAAAGAACTGCTCATCATTTCCTCCCTCGGCTATCCGGCTCGAACAGGTCCCGTCTTTCTGGGTCATGCGGGGAGCAACGCAGGCCATCAGACTTGGGGAGATTTGTTTAACCAGTTTCTTGCCCAGATTCCTTACCCGAATTCCTTGCTCGTCGACTTGCAGTACGTTCAGTCCTTGGTTAGAAGTTCTCTAAAAAACAATACGGCTCGCTCATCGCCCGTTTGGCCAAGCATTTGAATCGCCACCTTGCGGATGGGCATCTTCGGATGGCTGCGGGCTGTGCGAATCAGAATCGGTATTGCTTCGTCTTTAGGGCGGCGGCCGATCGCGACCACTGCCTGCTTCTGCAATTCGATGTCTACATTGCCGTCAACGGTGCCTGTCAAAGCAACTAAACTTTTCTCGCCGGGGATGCGGCCGAGGTTGGCAATGGCGCTCTTGCGCATCTCCACGTCCTTATCTGACTGGGCGACGCTGATCAGGTAAGTTGCCGCAGCATCGTTATTGTCGTTGCGGCTGATGCCGGTGAGCGCGCGGCGCTTGAGCTCGCGTGTGTTCATCGTTTCGAAGAGGTTTTCGAGGACCGGCAAGATGCCCGCCGAGCGGCTCATGGCGAGCGCCGACATTGCAGCGTTTCGTGCATCAACGCTCTCCATGTTGTTGCGCACGATCTCCGTGAAAATCACGTTCTTCGCCGGCGTCTCCGGAGTGTTGCCCAACCAATGAATCGCGCGCGAGCGCAACGGTTCTGTGAGTGAACGCCGAATCATATCGGTTAACAATCCATCAACACGCGCGTCGTCGTGCAAAGCGATGGCAAACATCGCGCGCTCGGCGAGACGGTTCATCTGCGGCGCGGGCGAGTCGACGATCGATTTCAGAAAGTTGAGACTCTCGTCGTTGCTGATGCGGCCGGCCCAGTAGACAGGATAGTTGCTGTACTCGTGCGTGCGGCGCAGGTTGTAGATGTCAGCGCGAATGAACGACTCCTGCGCGGCGTCGTACATGAGAAAGAGTCCGAGCTCGCGCGTTTCGTTGCGCTGGTCGAACATCATCGAAGTGCCGTTGGACGAGATGTAGATGCCGCCGGCGCTGTCGACTATTTCAAAATCAACTGCGACGCCTGGTCTAACTTCGAACTGGTACGCTATCCAGAAGCGTCCGTTAACCGCTTTCGTCTTGCCCGCGGCGATGGCGCTGTCGATCTTGGTTTTAAGGTTCGCGCCTTCAACCGGAATGAAGTTTTTCGTTTGCTGCGCAAAGAAAACGACGATCAGCGCGAGTAGTGCTAATGAGGGATTCATTTAAGCAACTCCTGAAGAAACGCCAACACTTTCGGATCTTTGCTGCGGCTCAACCAGCCAATCGCGCGCTTGCGACGCTCCATCGGCGCCTGTTGGTCCTTGGCGATCAGGATCAGCTTGTCGATGACGCGCTGATCGTTGAGTCTGTTCGACGGCGGCGCAACACCCTGTCCGGTATATCCGATATACCCGTTGCTGGTGACGAACATAGCGCCCGGGGCCAGTGAGTTGACGATCTGATCCTTCAACTCTTCGTTCTTCTCGCTGTCGTAGAGATTCAGCAGAAACTCGACTGCTTTTTCACCGCCGCGCCGCGAGATCGCGCTGATCGCGGCTTTGCGCAGTTCGACGTTGTCGGAGCTACGCGCGATCTCAAACAGCTTGTTACCGGCGCGTTCGCTTTTGCGGTTAGCAAATCCGGAAATCACTGCTTTACGAATCTCGATGCTCTGATCCGCGTCGTAAATCCTGAACAAGGCATCGACCGCGGGCTCACCCGCGCGCGTCGAGATA
This sequence comes from Pyrinomonadaceae bacterium, assembly GCA_036281015.1. GTDB lineage: Bacteria > Acidobacteriota > Blastocatellia > Pyrinomonadales > Pyrinomonadaceae > PSRF01. The sequence goes on along the minus strand of DASUPR010000107.1, from coordinate 5,215 downwards.
CTCGAAATCGCAAGCTTGCGGTGGCTGATCGTCTTGCCGCCGGTGGCGATGTCGCTCAGGACACTGATCGCGCGTTCGCCGGTGTGTTTGCTCAACGCGTAGAGCGAAGCTTCGACGATGTCGTTCTCCTGTGACGTCAACGCGAAGTCGCGCAGCGTATCGATAACGGTGTCGTCGTTGGTCGCGCCGAGTGTTGAGATCGCACGCGCGCGTAGTTTCAGATCCGGTTCGCTGCGTGCGACACCGAGAATCACCGGCGTCACAGATTTGCCGCCGTGGCGGCCGAGCAGTGTTAGCGCCGCGCTCTTGCAACGAACGGTTTGCGTTGAACCGGGCTTCAGCCATTCGCTCGCGGTCACGATGCCGCGTTGCACGTCCGTCTGAAACAGCGCCTGCAACACGACGATCTTGAACTCGCACGGATCGTCGTCGTTCGAACTTCCGAACTCATCAACACTCCAGACCGTGGTAGCGCCACCAACGCCCACGCCTTGTCCGACCGCAACCGGCGCGATGGCTGGCGTCGTTTGTCCGTAGACAATAACGGGTTCGGCGATGGTGACATCGGGCGCCGGCACCTGGACCGGTTTCGGCGTTTGCCCAGGCTCAAACACGTACGCGCCCGGCGCTCTGGCGGCTCTTGGCGTCTGGCCAGGTTCGATCGCGTATGTGCCTCCGGGTACTCGGACCGGTCCGGCTTCGTAAGCACCGATCACGTACGCGCCCGGCACCTGGACCAGCAGCACGCGGGCGTCATCGCGCCAGTTTGATTGGGGATACTTTTCGAGTAGTTGATTGATCGTCTTGCGGCACTCGTCATAGTTTTCGAGTTTGTGTTGCGAGTAAGCGAGCCAGTAGAGCGCGGCGTCGAGGTTCTTTTCGTTGGGATAGGACGAAACGTACTCGCTGAATTTTTGCTGCGCCTTGGCCCAGTCGCCGTCGGTGATCGTGTCGCGCGCGCTGCGAAAGACAGTGGCTGCGTCTGATTGCGCGGCGCGGTTGCTCGAGGCCTGGCTTTGAAAGTTTCGGCGTTGCTGGGCCATTGCCATCGTGGCGGTTGCGAGCACGATGAGCAGGGTTGTCAGTAATGAGATGAGTTTTTTCGACATTGTTTTCGCCTCTATTCCATTAACGATTGTTTGGGCTTCTATCCTGCCCTCTATCTTGATAGTCCAGCAACGCAGCAACGATCTCGGTCTTTTGCACTCGTTCCTTGATCGCGCGCACCTCTTCGGGTTTCGCTTGATCCGGGAGGTTGGCGATGTCGATCAGGAACGGCTCGAGATCGGCGAGGAGTGTTTTCGTGGGAAACTTCGCCTTCATCTCGGCCTCGCGCCGCAGGACCACGTTTTCGATCAGCAGGCGTCGCGAGAGTGCTTTGTCGTAGGAGACGTCGATCTCGTCGTCAGTGTCGGAGATCTGGAAGTTTCGGATCGAACGCAGGAGATTCTCGGTCTGTTCGATGTGCTTCGCCGTATCCCGCTCGTCGATATCCAGGTAACCCAGGTCTGTGGATAGAACACCGGGGTTATCCCTGACAATTGGTTTTACTATCTGTCTTTTAATTCTTGTAATTCTTGTCGCTGCTTGTGGTAGCCGTTGAATTACCACGGGTGTTTGTTCGGGCAGTTTTACAGCAGCGAGAGTTTCGTTTTCACCACGAGAAAGCAGGTACACAGATCCAAGCCCAATAACTAAGAAAAATACCGCTGCAACTCGTAACCCCCACTTAAACGATCTTTCGTGAGCTGGGCCAATCTGTTCTTCAATCCCCGCCCAAAGGTCAGACGGAACCTGAAGCTCGCGGGCGTAGCGCGCGAAGAGTTCCTCTTCCGCGGCGACGTCGCCGTCGAGGTAGTCTTTCAATAACTCAAGATCGACATCAGACTTCATAACCAACTCCCGCATACGCACCGATCCGCCGCCGCATCTCCGCCCGTGCACGGTGCAAATCCGTCTTCAACTTCGCCAACGAAAACCCGGTAATCTCCGCAATCTCTTCGTAGCTGCACTGGTGCAACACCTTCAGCGTGAACACCAGCCGTTTGTCTTCATCAAGCGCGGAGAGCGAACGCCGAATCACGTCGTTCAACTCTTTACTGAGCACGCCCTCGACCGGCACCGGTTTGTTGTCGCTGAGATCCATCACTGATTTATCGGTCAACTCAATGTGACTCGCGGCGCGCGCCTTGGCTCGCAACGATTCGCGCGCGACGTTTCTCGCGATGCCAAAGAGCCAGGTCGAGAGCTTCGTCTCGCGCCGCATCGTGTGAATCGCGCGGTAAGCACGCACAAAAGTCTCCTGCGTCAACTCCTCGGCGAGCGCGCGATCGTTGACCATGTCGAAGATGAAACTAATGACTGGACGGGAATACCGTTCAAAGATCAGACGAAAGGCCTCGGCGTCGCCCGCGCACACGCGAGTAACCAGGTCTGCTGAACTATTCATCAGAGTTCCCGCGAAGGCGCCAGGCTGACCTTCAAGACTCAGTTCATCGACCGTCAGCCGCTTCATCATGTACCCGGTAGGTTAGTGAGAAAGTATGGGCGAAGGTTTCAGGAAATCCGCCGGCTCTACTATTTTGCCGGCAATTGCCGAGGCTGCCACCACGTAGGGTGACGCGAGGTAGAGTTTGCCCGGGCCGCTGCGGCCGGGAAAATTGCGGTTTTGGGCGCTTACTGTGACCGTCTCCGCGTTGGGCGAGGCGCCCGGGCCGGCGTTGATGCAGGCGCCGCACGACGGATCGATCAGTTCCGCACCGGCTTTTTCGAAGATCTCGATGTAACCACGCTGGCGAGCGTACTGCTTGATCTTCTGCGAGCCGAATTGAATGTAGAGGTGTACACCTTCGGCCACACGCTGGCCGTTCGCGAGCGCGTTTGCGAGCACTTCGGCGTACATGTCCATGTCGGCCATCTTGCCGCCGGTACACGAACCGCCGTAGGCTGCGTCGATTTTTATGTCCTCGGTCAGTTCGTCGATCGGAATGCCGTTGCGTGGATCGCCCGGAGTGGCGACCATCGGACGAATTTCGTCGAGATTGATTTCAAACACCGCGGCGTACTCAGCATCAGGATCGCTGAACGTGAATCCTTTGCGCACCTCTTCCGCGTCGAGATCGCGCGTGCGCACGATGTAGTCGAGTGTCACTTCGTCAGGCTCGATGATGCCGGTCGTGCCGCCGGCTTCGACGGCCATGTTCGTCAAGGTCGCGCGTTCGTCCAGGGACCAGTTGCGCAGATCTTCGCCGGCGAATTCGAGTACTTTGCCGATGCCTTTGCTGGTCTTCATGTACTCGGTTGCGAGGATGACAAGCATCACGTCTTTCGCCGCGACGTCGGCGCGCTTCGTGCCCTTCAGAACGTAGCGCACGGTTTCAGGCACACGAATGCGGATGTCTTTCGTGTACCAGGCATTCGCCATGTCGGTTGAGCCAACACCGAACGCAAAACAACCGAGCACACCGGCCATGCACGTGTGCGAATCGGTGCCGATCACGACTTGACCCGGCAATGCAAGATCTTCTACCACCGCATTGTGACAAATGGCTTCAGATCCCCCCTCCGGACTCTCGCCGTAGAGCTTGATCTGCTGTTGCGTGGTGAAACTCTCCTGCGTTGTGGCGAGTCCTTCGGCTCTTTCCAATAAGCCCATCTCGCGATGCTTTGGCGACATCACGCGGCCGAGAAAGGTCAGGTGATCGCGAAACGCAAATACAGATTCCGGTTCGGAAACACGCGCGTCCTGGCCCAACGCCTGTTTGAACAACGACTCCGCCATTGGCGTGACGTACTCGTGTGAAAAGCGCACGTCGGCGACTGCAAACAACGCGTCGCCGGGTTTGACTGCTTCAACGCCGATCTTCCCGGCAGTCACAAATGCGTGACGCGCGACGATCTTTTCCACGATCGTCATCGGCCGCGCCTTGGTTTCGAGCGGCGGCGGCGACACCGTTCCGGCGAGACGCGCTTTGTTGTAGTTGAAGAGACCGCCGTAACTGACGATGTCCTGCGAGATCGGATCGAGTCCTTTCGTGAACTCGGTGAGCGCGATCTCTTCGCCGCGCCGGATGCGTTCGATGAGGCTGAAATCGGTGGACGTTAATAAACCAATGTTCTGAGAGTTCTGGCCGTAAATCTTTTCGATACTCTTGGCGATGACGAGTTGAATACCCGCGGCCTGTTCGGCGTAAGGCGCGGTTTCGCGCGACGAGCCGCAGCCTTTTGAAAGACCGGATACGACCACGGCGAAGTTGCCGTTTTTGACTTCGTCTTTCTGCACGGCGCCTTCGCGCATGCCGACGTAAACGTACTGACCAAGCGTTTCATCGTAGTAGAAACAGACCCAGCCGGGCGTGATCTCGTCGGTGGAGATGTTGCTCATGAGCGGCAGGTCGTCTCCCGCGAGCCGCGCTGCCAAATCGGCTTCGAGCGCGGCGGCTGCTTCGCCGGTTGCTTCGAGTTGTTGGCGGATTAGACTCGTGTCTTCAGTAAGAAATAGAATACGACCTTGAAATTTGATATGGTCAGGACGGCGATCGGTTTTGTTTGTCATGCGAGCCGCATTATAACCGTAGCTCGATAAAACCATTAGCGGCCCTTGCAGCGTCTAAGCCACGACTAAGTTTCGGAGGAAAGTCGAAGATGAAGGTTCTACTTAGCAGGTTTGCACTCGCAGCGCTCATGGCGTTGGCTGCCGCGTCGATTGGCGCCGGTCAATTTGCGGTTGTCGCGCAGGAAACCGACGACCCGATGAAGATTCAGATCTACCAGCGCTTTAGAGATAACTACCAGCGCAACCCGGACGCCGCCTACCAGGCGGCCCGCGACTACTTGCAGAAGTATCAAAAGGACAAGGACGCGTACACCGACTATCTGACGAAATGGGTCGCAGCTTACGAACGCGACGATCGCAAACGCCAGCTTGGCGGCTTCATCAACCAGAAGAACTTCAACGAGGCTTATAAAGTCGGCGCGAAGATCCTCGCCGAAGAACCTGACTATCTCCGCGCGCAGATCGACCTTGGCTACGCCGGTTATCTTGCTGCTTCGAACAAGGACGAGTCGCACAACACGGAAGCGATCGGCTACGCGCGCAAAGCGATTCAGGCCATCGAAAGTGGTAAGGCGCCAGGCGAATGGGCGCCCTTCAAGGGCAAGGATGACACGTTGGCGTATCTCAATTACGCCGTTGGTTTCATGACCCTGAAGACGA
>DASUPR010000106.1:0-4429 GCA_036281015.1 Pyrinomonadaceae bacterium | reverse complement strand
CGCTGCGGTTTGTGCTCGACACGGGCTCGGGCATGTCGGTGATTTCTGAAGAGACGGCGAAGCGTTTGAACATCAGGCCGGTGGCGAAAGGCGGTCTCGCACGCGCGGTCGGCGGTGGTGGAAAGTTTGAGATCGTCTACGGCTATCTCAGTTCGATTGAAATGGGAGAGGTGAGGGTTGGAAGTGTTCCGGTTTACATTCGGAAGTTTTTCGACACGAACATTCCGGTCGATGGTTATCTGGGATTGTCGGTGATTTCGAAGTTTCTTGCGGCTGTCGACTATGGCACGCGCAAGATGACGCTGGTTCGTCAGAATCAAAGCAATCAACTCGAGCCGTGGACGGTGAAACGTCCGGAAGGAATGTTGTCGCTCGTGCCGATGTCGCCAAACGATGGCTCGGTTGAAGTGCCGTTGCGTTCGACGTCGAGCGGGTTTTTGAGTGGTGAAGTCACGCTCGATGGATTTGACAAGTCGTTAAACTTTATTGTTGATACGGCTGCGAGCATCACCGTGATTTCTGAGAAGCTTTCGCAGGAGGAACACCTGCTCGATCTTTTGCAGCCGTCGAAGATGCGCGTGTATGGCGCGGCGGGTGTGACTGACGACGTGAAGCTTTTGCAGTTGCCGCGTTTGAGTTTCGGAACGAGTAAACTGGAGAAGATTAACGCGGCAGTACTCGATATGGAACCGGTCAACGAAACAGCGGGGTTTACACAAAGTGGGATTCTCGGTGGGAACTTCCTGCGGCATTTCCGCATCTACTTTGACTTCGCGCGCGGAACGATGCGCCTGGAGCCGTTGAATCAAAAGCGGAATCCGGTCGAGAATATCAATCAGGAAGTAGTATCAGGTCCATGAAGCAGGCTCTTTATTTAGAGACATCGGTAATCGGCGCCTACCTGGATAACGGGGAACCGTTTCGGCGCGACTTGACAATCCGCTGGTGGGAACATGAGATGCCGGACTATCGCACGGTGATCTCGCCGCTCGTTACGTCGGAGCTCAAGCGCGTTCAGGAACCGCATCGCACGTCGTATCTGAAACTCATTCGCGATCTCGAACAAGTAGATCTGACTGAAGAAGCAGCGATACTTGCCGAAGGTTACATCGCGCGCGGCATCTTTCATCGCAAGTACATCGCCGATGCGTTGCACGTAGCGATTGCGTCGTTTCACAAGATCGATTATTTGGTAACGTGGAACTTCGGTCATCTGGCGAACGTTCGACGACAGGCGCGCATTCGGTTGTTCAATACAGCGGCCGGGTTTTATGTGCCGATGATCGTGACGCCGGAGTTTTTAGTTTCGGAAGCTACGGAAAGAGTGAGTTGATTGTTGATTGTTGATTTGCGATTGTCGATTGAAAGGCAGTCGGCGCTCGAAAGTTGGCGTTGAAAAATCGAAAATCGGCAATCAACAATCGAAAATGATCTTATGTATCGTCGCCCTAGATTTTTGGAAGTATTGCACTCGATTCGCGAAGAGATGTCGCGCGAAGCTGATTACGACGTAGACTTGTTTGCGGAGATGGTCCGATCGGGTGTGCAGCCGTTGCATGGCCCACAGCGCGTGATCCGCGGCTTCAGGACGCGGGCGCCGCGTGCAGAAAATGGCAACGGCAACACCGCCAAGCGTAGACAGCGGAAGCGGAGCGCGCAATAATGCATCCGTCCAAAGATTACTGATACCTATGAATCCTACTTTCGAAACGATCGGTCTGGAGGTTGCAAGCGAGAAGGCTTTCAACTACCTGGCGGAACGCGCGGGTGATCAGGGCGAAGCAACACAACTGAGCAGGCGGGGCGCCGTGTTGCACGGCCGTTGTTGGAAGCTCGGAGAAGGTCTTGAAGTTTGGACCGTTCTTTACGAATCGGGCAGCGACGTGTTCTACGCTGATTGCCGTCCCGGTTTTCGCGCTCGCTACATTCAGACGATAGCGCCGTGGGCGTTGACTGAGTACGACGAAGAAGGCGAGGCAGTCATTCACGGTTATCGCGAAGGTACCGATTGCGAAGTTCTTTTCGAGTTGCAGAACCTGACTGAAGTTGGGCCAAAGGGTTTTGGCGCGCAGGAGTTGCACATCGGTTTGTGCGGTCTTGCGTATCGCGCGCGTGTTCGGCGCAGCAAGGTCGATACGCATTGGATGCCGCTCGAAAAAGCCGCTCCGGCTCGCGCCGCGCATGAGAACGATTGGAGTTTGTGTGGCCGCATCATCGCTTTCAAGCCTTTGAGGAATCCGCTTTCCGGCGGCGAGCTGTTTTGGATTCATCTCGATCTCGACAAGATCAAGCTCGAAGTGTTGGTGAATCGACGCGCGCTTCGCGGTGAACTGGCCGTCGGCGCGAGTCTGGAAGCAGAGGTTTGGTTGCAGGGACACGTGCTTGACGAACACGCGCTGCGTTCGCGTTACGAAGGCGTTGACCTCGCGTATCATCGCGCCAGTTTCTGGTCGTCACTGAGAAGAAGGATCTAGCTGCCCGAGATCATTCTCCCGAACTGGATGAAACGAGTTCTCGTCGTTGTTCTCTTAGTCCTCACGCTGCTTCTCGCCGCATATCTTTTCAATCAATACTGGACACATCGATTCGACGCCCTGATCGCTCGGCAGGCCGCGATCTATCGACTCGATCCCGATCTCGTGTGGAGCATCATTTACGAAGAGACGTATTTCAGTCCGTGGAAGAATGGCGCTGATGGCGAGATTGGGTTGATGCAAGTGACGCCGACTGTTGGGCGTGAATGGGCCACCGCAACAGGCATGCGTGAGCTCGAACGGCAGATGGCGAGCGATCCGGAAAGTTTGCTGCGCGATCCGGAACGGAACATTCAGATCGGTTGCTGGTATCTGGAAAAGATCTACGAGCAGTTTCAGGACGTGCCTGATGTCGAGACGCGCATGGTGGCGGGTTACAATGCGGGTCCAAGTCGTGCGGTTGAGTGGAACCGTGTTGCCGAGGGCGCGCCGCCGCCGAGTGGCGCGGAGTTCATCAAACGCATCGACATTCCTTCCACGCGGGCTTATGTGATTTCGATCATGGATCGATACCGCCAACTGAAGAACGCGAAACGATGACCACGATCTATTCCGCGCGTTGGGTGTTGCCGATGGCGTCTTCATCGCCGATCGAGCACGGTGCGGTTGCGGTTGACGGTGCGTTGATCGTCGGCGTTGGCTTTGCGGTTGATCTTAGGGCGCGGTTTCCCGAGGCGCGCGTCGAAGATTTTGGTCAGTCAGTAATCCTTCCCGGTTTAGTTAACACTCACACTCATCTCGAGCTCACGGCGCTGCGTGGTTATCTCGAAAACGAAGAGAGCAATTTCTATGCGTGGCTGAGGAAGCTGACGCTCGCGCGGCTTGAGCGCATGACGCCGGATGACATTCGTGTGTCTGCGACGTGGGGCGCGTGTGAAGCAGCGCGGGCGGGGATTACGTGCGTTGGCGACGCGAGTGATTCGGCGATGATGAGTATGCTCGCGTTGCGTGATGTGGGATTTCGTGGCGTTGTGTTTCAGGAGTCGTTCGGACCGGATCCGCGTTTGGTTGATGAGAATTTTGCGAAGTTGAAGGGGAAGGTTGAACAGCTGCGCGAGGTTGAAACCGACCTCGTGCGCGTTGGTGTCTCACCGCATGCGCCGTACACGGTTTGTCGACCACAGCTTGAGTTGATTGCAGACTTTGCGATTTCGGAGCGGTTGCCGTTGATGATGCACGCGGCGGAGTCGGCGGCGGAAGAATCGTTCCTGCGTGATGGAACGGGATTGTTTGCCGAGGGACTTGCGAATCGCGGAATCGAATGGACACCGCCGGGGATTTCAACCATTCAATATCTGAAACGCGCAGGCATTCTCGAAACGCAGCCGTTGTTGGCCCACTGCATCAGAGTCGACGACGATGACATCGAGACGTTGAAACAAACCGGCAGCAAGGTCGCGCACTGTCCGAAGTCAAACGCGAAGCTGGGCCACGGGCGCGCGCCGTTGGCGAAGTTTCTCGCTGCCGGAGTTACTGTCGGACTCGGTAGCGATTCAGTGGCGAGCAACAACACTTGCGATCTCCTCGAAGAAGCGCGATTTGCTCTTTTATCCGCGCAAAATCCCTCCCTGAAAGCCTCACAGATATTGGCGGCTGCAATTCAAGATGGGATTCTACGCGAAGGCGCTCAAGCCGATCTGATCGTGGTAGGACTGGATGGCGCGCACCAGTTACCGGTTTACGATCCGGCAACTGCGCTGGTGTTTTCGTCTTCGGGCCGCGACGGTCTCCTAACAATAATCGCCGGCCGCGAAGTCTATCGCGACCAGCGAGTCCTGGGCGTCGATGAAGACCACCTGCGCGCGCGTCTCAATGAGATCGCTCGCAGGCTGTCGTAGTTTGTGTGCGAGAGTTAAAATCGATGTCCTTTTGAAACCCGATGCTAGTTGCTTTAT
>DASUPR010000105.1:0-5443 GCA_036281015.1 Pyrinomonadaceae bacterium | reverse complement strand
CGTACTTGTTGGTACGGCGGCACTATTACATCGAATTCTTATTACTCATTTCGCAGGAGGAATGCGATGAGACTCGCAACTAGGGCGCTTTTAGCTGCGCTCGTATCGTTGGTGCTGTGTGCCGCAGTATCAGCACAGACTTTGAGGTCGCCTGACGACCCGCGTAATCAGTCTCCAGCAGTTGGTACCGGTGGTCCCGAAGGTGGACCAACCGGGCTTTTTACTATTTACGACGGCTCTACGCTGCGACGCGGCGAATTCACGTTCAGCATTGCTTACAGCAACTACGATCGTGATCCGGGTAATGTCGACATCGCTGACATCCCGCTGAGCTTCAACGTCGGACTTAACGACCACCTGGAGGTTTTCTTCAAGACTAACGGCTATCGCGGAATCAAGGTCAACACTCCGCAGAACCTTTCCAGCTTCTATCTGCCGAATTCGCAGCTCTTCTGCGGTACGACCCTGTGCAGTGGACCAGCAGTGGTCCTGTCGCCTTCGGGTCCGAACGTAGGCACGCTCGCGGGCACGGCAGTGTTTCGCCCGACGAACAATCAGCCGTTTGTACAGTTTCCATTCGTCGGCGGATCCGCCGGAACGTTTGGCTTGGGACCTGGCCAGATTGGCCAACAGTTTGGTTTCCCGGGCTTCAACGCGCTGCTTGGACCACCGGTCGTGCAACCGAACAGCGGGACTTTTGGTCCAGCTGATAACTTCCCGGGAATCGGTTCACCAGTAGGAAGTATCCTGCCGGGCGTGGTGCTCGCGACGACGGTGCTTCCGGCTACTACGCTGACGCTCCCGATTCGGGTGCCGCTGGTTTGGACCACGACCCCGGCCTACCTGCCGGACGCTCCGTTTGTGAACCGGCTTTATGGCGAGAGCAGCTTTAACAATTTCGTGGTGGGCGCGAAGATACGCTTCACCGGCCCGAACAATCCGCTCGGAGTCGCCTTGATTCCGTTCTATCGCTGGTATCCGGACAAGGCTGACGATTTCTCCGGCTTCAATCAGATGCAGCGTGGCGCAGGTCCGGGTGGCGACATTGGCGACTTTGGTTTGATCGGCGTCGTCGATGGCCGTCTCGGCAAACACGTGAACGTTTCGGCTAACGGCGGATACATCCTGAACAGCAATCCGAAGGGCCTTGGTGGCGACTTCGTGTTGTTGGATCGTCCGGATGAATTCCTCGCCGGTATCGGTTTCGACTTCCCGATCAACGAGCACTTCCAGCCGATCGTCGAAGTCAGATCTACAACCTACGTTGGCGGACACACGCTCAACGCTTTCAATAACAATCCGGTTGAAGTGCTCGGCGGTATCAAGATTTATCCGCGCCGTTGGTTTGGTTTCGGTCTCGCTTATCGCAGACACCTGAACCAGCAGGACATGGATCACTTCGAGCCGCGCGACTTCACGGTCAATTTCAATCAGGTAACCAACGTAGTCGTTCGGAATCGTCCGCCGGGTGGTCAGACTCTCGTCGTCGTTCCGGACACCTCGCGTTCTGCGACTTCGCAGGGCTTCCCGATTGGTTTCCAGTGGTCAGAAGAGCCGAATGGCTTTATCGCTCAGTTCTTCATCGGACGGCGTAATGAAAGAACTCCACCTATAATTAATCAGCCGCCAACGGTTTCGGCAACGGCTTCAATGAGTTCGATCCTGCGGCCCTGCCCGCCGGGAACCAGCTCGTCAGACTGCACGCCGACCGGAAGCGAAGTGACCCTGACGGCGAATGCGACCGATCCGGACAACGATCAGTTGCTCTATACCTGGTCGGTAACCGGTGGACGTTTGACCGGTGAAGGCCGCTCGGTAACGTGGGACCTCAGCGGAGTTGCCAACGGCACGTACACGGCATCTGTTGAAGTCAACGACGGTAATCAACACACCGCCAGCAGTTCCGCAACCGTTACGGTTTCCGACTGCACGAACTGTGTGAAACCGCCGCCGCCGTGCCCGGTTGTTTCAGTGAGCTGCCCGAGCGATGTCGGACCAGGTGAACCGATCACCTTTACCGCCAGCGTATCCGGTGGTGAAGCAGGTGCGACCTGGACCTACAACTGGTCAGTCTCGGCCGGCACCATCAGCAGTGGTCAGGGAACCTCGACCATTACGGTTGATACCGCTGGTCTCGCTGGTCAGAGCGTGACTGCGACCGTCAGCATTGGCGGCGCGGATCCGAGCTGCACCGGTACGACAGCGTCCTGCACCACGAGCGTCAGAACGCCGCCGGCACAGCCGTCGAAGTTCGACGAGTATGGCAACATCCGCTTCAACGATGAGAAGGCCAGACTCGACAACTACGCGATCCAACTCCAGAACGACCCACAAGCCACCGGCACGATCATCGTGTACGGAAGCTGTCAGGGTGAAGGCCAACAGCGTGGAGACCGTGCTAAGGACTATCTCGTCAATACGCGCGGAATCGAAGCTGGACGCATCACGGTCGTCGATGGTGGTTGCCGTGCAGACCTGACAGTTCAGCTCTGGATTGTGCCGTCAGGCGCAACAGCTCCAGCGGCTGACACTTCAGGCGCCATCGAGCCATGTCCGGAATGCAGGAGACGACCTGCTCCGCGCCGTCGCCGTGGTGATGAATAACTAACGGCTTGGTTTAGCTCAAGCTAGCCAAACCTTTAAACAAGAACGGGCGATGTTCTTCAATGAACATCGCCCGTTTGCTGTTGCGCTTGTCGAGAATGCGAAAAAGTGCAACTGACGCTCGCCGCGGCGGCATCCTACCGTCGCTTTGCGCGAACTTTCCCCCGTGTGCCCCAGCTTTTCAGACACAAAGCAATGAAACTGTAATAAACTATGGAGACGGTGAGCGACCCGCTCCAGATGTTGTAAACCCTGGATGATAACGATGAAATCATTTGCTGTGCGGCTCCCCCTCGTAATCTTTGCGCTTCTTTGCCTCTGTCTTCCTTTGAACGTGGTCGTCGCGCGCGTTGATGGCGACGCAACCGATCCGGCCGTTTATTCGAATGACTGGCGCACCACGGGCCCTCCGGGAGGCGACGTCCGCGGGCTGGTCGTGGATCCGGGAAATCCCGACCGTTTTTACTTCGGCACGCTCGACGGGCAGATCTACACGTCTGCTGACGCCGGCCGGCAGTGGCAACTGCTTTACAACTTCGGCAAACCCAGAGTTTTCGTCGACCACATCATCGTTGATCCGCGTAATTCGAAAGTCCTTTATGTAGGCGCACACCGTCACGACAACCCCGGCGGGTTCTTCAAATCAACCGACGGCGGCATCACCTGGAAAGAGAGCGCGCAGTTAAAGAACGAGGCGCTCCATTCGCTCGCGCAATCTGAATCGAATCCCGACACGCTCATCGCCGGTACTTACAACACGATCTTTCGTTCCGACGACGCAGGCGAAACGTGGAAGCAACTGCCGACGAACAAAGTTCCCGGCCTGTTGCACGTCGAGTCGTTGGCAATCGACCCGCGCACCACGAACACGATTTATGCCGGCACCTTCTGGCTGCCGTACAAAACAACCGATGGCGGTGAAACCTGGAAGTCGATCAGGGAAGGCATGATCGACGATTCCGACATCTTCGCGATCGACATCAATCCGCGCGACCCGAATCATGTGATTGCATCCGCGTGCAGCGGCATTTACGAGAGCAAGAACGCAGGCGAGAACTGGCGCAAGGTGCAGGGCATTCCTTCGCAGTCGCGCCGCACGCGCGCGATCCTGCAACACCCGTCAGTGCCGGGCATCGTGTTTGCCGGTACGACCGAAGGTTTCTGGCGTTCTGATAAAGGCGGTGATGCGGACTCGTGGATGGTCACGACTTCGCGCCAACTCGAGATCAACTCGATCGCCGTGCATCCGTCGCGCCCCGACATGATTTACATCGGGACCAACAACTACGGCATCATGATCTCAACCGACGGCGGCAAGTCGTTCACGCCCAGCAACGGCGGGTTCAGTGGGCGATTCGCTTATGCGATCCTTCCCGATCGCGAAACGCCGAATCGCATTTACGCTTCAACCATCAACACTGCAACCGGCGGCGGTTTCTTCTTTGTCAGCAACGACAACGGCGAAACGTGGCGTCCATCAATGCGCAGCATGCCGTCGCGTTTGATCAGCTACGCGATCGTGCAGGATACGCGCGACGCAAACTTGCTCTACCTCGGAACAAACCTCGGCGTCTATCGCTCGATCGATCGTGGGGCGAATTGGGCGCCCGTGTGGTCGCCAACCAATCCCGGCGAGAAAAAGAAGGTCACAGCGAAGAAGGGCGCGAAGAAGCCCGCGGCTACGACAGCGCGAGGACGCCGCCCGGCAGCCGCGAACAACGAATCGATCATGCAGGCGCAACAGGCGCTGCGCACCAACGGCTACCATCTCGGCGAACCCGACGGCAAGATGGGTAAGGCGACGATCGCGGCAGTGAAGAAGTTTCAGACCGATCGGCACCTGCCGGTTACGGGCAAACTCGATCCGATCACCCTCGGCGCGCTTGGCGTTGGTGGCCCCAGCACAGGCGGCGGCCAGGTAGATGTGGCGAAGGCGAACGTCATCCTCGCGGATGCCGTGAACGCGCTGGTCCACACCGTCGATCCGGAAACGCAACAACCAGGCTATCTCGCCGCGACCAACACCGGTCTCTATCGCAGTCTCGATCCCAGCAAGGGTTGGCAGAAACTTTCATACGGCAGTTTCGATCCGCGTACGACGTGTATTTCAACGAACCCGAAAACACCCGAAACCATTTGGGTCGGAACGCCGAGCTCTGGCGTGCTCGTTTCGAATGACAGCGGCAACACGTGGCAACAGGTTCGAGGTATTCCAACTGACATGCCCGTGAACACGGTCGTGCAGGATCCGCAGCGGCCAACCAACGTTTACGTAGGCACGAAGCAAACAGTCTTCATCTCTCAAGATGGCGGCAAGACGTGGAAACGCCGCGGCGGCAATCTGCCGTTCGGCGACTTCACCAGCATCCTGGTCAATCCGCGTAACAGCGACGAGATCTTTGTCGGCAACGCGTATCAGATCAGCGAAGTCGGTGGCGGCGTTTACCGCAGCATCGACGGTGGCGACACGTGGACACGCATCGATCCCAAAGGCGGTCGTTTGCCGAGTCTTCGCATCTGGGCGCTGGCTTTTGATCCACACGATCAGGACGTGTTGTTTGTCGGTTCGCACTCCGCGGGCGTGTACGTTGTTCCGCGAACCAGCGCCGTGCTCTCCTCGACGCAGTAACTTCAACTTTCCTTCCCGCACGGACTTGCGCGCTGTTGCCTTGACATGCGCTCGCGCAGGCGTGTACATTGCCGCCCTACCCGGAAATCGGCGGCGGGTGTTTGTCGGACCAAGCGGGGTGACTAAACGGCAGGGCGGTAATCGAAACTAATTAGCTCGACATTTCCAAATCCAAACGGCTCGCTTCCTCGCCAGCTTCAACTCCCGACA
>DASUPR010000104.1:0-3248 GCA_036281015.1 Pyrinomonadaceae bacterium | reverse complement strand
CCCGTCTCGCCGTCTATCCATTTTCTGATCGATTCAAGCAGACCCAAGCTTGGTTCTCCTCAAATAAGGTTAGTCAAATCTAACGTACCGCTTGTTAATCCAGCCACGGTCGGACGAATACGGATCGATCTTGGGCCGGGCGTGCTCCATTACCTGCACTTCATACCAGTTGTTGTCGGCGCTCAATACTTTCACTTTTGAACCCGATTCTGCCAGTCCAATCGGTTCTTGAGAAACGTTGGCGACCGGACGCAAGTTCACATCAGTCGTCGTAACCCCCTCGCGGCCAATCAACGGCGGCTCGGTAATGCGCGTGATCTCGGACAAGGGATTCCATTGGGAGGTCACGTATTTGTGAGTAGCCAAGAGCATACCCGAAAAAGCCAGGATCAGACCCAGGGCGACGAGTGCTCGTCGTTTCTTGCTCGGCGGCAGTATCTCTTCGACTGTCGATCGCTTTCGCCCGTTCGCGCTCTGTTCGGCGACAAGCTGCTGCTGCCGTTCGCGCAGTTCCATCTGCCGGCGCGCTTCGAGATTGATGGGCACCACGATCCGCGGTCTCTTTACGTCTACGTCGGCGAAAGTCAACTCCGCCGGGCTATGTTCAGGTCGCGGGACCGCGAAATGCGGCCGCGGTGGCGCGGCTTCGGTGAAGTCTTCGGGTTCCGGTTCGATCGAGAGATCCTCGCTCGGTTTGCGACGCGCTTCGAGCGGCGGGACCATTTGCAGCGGACGCGTCGGCGGCAAACTCGCGTCAGAAAGCTCGTCCCAAAACTCTTCAACCGTTTGATGACGATTCTCGGGACGGTTCTGCGTCGCCTTTTGCAGCACGCGCAAAACGGCGTTGCCCCAATAAGTGTCGCGTGCAAACGGCGGCAGATCTGACACCGCATGTTGCGCGAACCGTCGCGGCGATTCACCGGCGATCAACGCGTAGGTGGTTTTCGCGAGCGAATAAATATCGGCTGCCGGTGTTAAGTGATCGTGTGGAAACTTCAATCCGGTCGTGTCGAGTTGTCCGGTTTGAATCAGCGGATTGTGTTCCGGCGCGGAATAAATGTTGGTGCCGACGCGCGTGATCGCGCCCTCGGTTGCGTCGAGGCGCGCGACGCCGAAGTCGGCAATCTTCACGACCTCGCGGTCCTCCGTCAACAACAGGTTTTGCGGTTTGATGTCGCGGTGAATAACGCCGCACTTGTGGGCGTGCGCGAGACCGGAGCAAACCTGCTCGAGATAGTGGAGTGCGCGATTGATCGACAGTGGCTGCGCTTTCGTCAGCTTCAACATGTCGCCGCCCGGAAGATACTCGAGCACGATGTAGTGAAACGTCGTGCCCGCAAGATCGATCGCCGTTCCATGGCCGAGACGATTTATTACATTTGGATGGCGAACGCGATCGAGTGCGACGGCTTCGTTCTGAAAATTGCTGACGAGAGTTCGCTCAAGCTCGTTGTCGGGCTCACCTTGTAAATGCAGATTCAATGCCTTGATCACGATCGTGCGCGGCGAACCTTCGGGCGCGGCGTTGTCGTTGGCGACGTAGATCTCGGCATAACTGCCCCTTCCGAGGCATTCGATGATGTCGTAACGCCCGTCTAATCTGCTTTGTTGGAGTTTGAGTTCCGACATCGTTTCGCCCTGATTCGCATCTTTGATGCGTGATTATTGGATCAGGGTTAGGGGGCTGCAGGGCTCGGCGAGCTGGCTGGAGGTTTCGTCAGCTCTTCGTAGTGATTGAGTACTTTCCAACGATCTCTTTGCGTGCGTACGCTCACAGTGGCCAGGCCAAGCACCGATTCTTTTTTGATCGTGGAATTGGCAGGCGAGGGATTCGCGTCCGCTTTCGCAATCGCGGCGTCAAACGCTTTACCGGCTTCGTCAGTGTTGCCAGACAGCAGGTTCGCGCGGCCGTAGAGATACAAGAAGTCAGTGTGCGGCGAATCTAACGGACTCTGAACGCCGGCGTTCACCAGTTCCTTCTGCGGCTCCGTCGCGAGCCACGCCCGCGGGTCGTCATCCACCTGTCGCCGCATTCGTTCGAATTGCGCAAAGGGTTCCGGCGTTGGAGCAGGGACAGTAAAGGTCAAAACCGGCTCCTGCGGCGGCTTCGTCGCGAGGAAGGGAATTCGTTCTTTGAAGCGCGCGCCGGCGTAGAACGCTGCCGCGATTAGAACCAAAACCAGCAAAACACCAAACACGCGCGCCAATCCACTGCCGCCACGACGCGGCTCCGCGACGTTGAGCGTGCCGGGATTCGACTCGGCCTGCGCGGCCGCGGCCGGAATCGAGATTCGCGATCCTGTTACGGGACTGCCGTTCGACTGCGTGCCCAGCATCGTCTGTTGTCCACCGTTCTGCGCCGCATAGGCGGTTTGCGTCTCGGGCGTGATCGTGGGTTCTAGTTCTGCCAGTCGTTCATCCGTACTAACCGGATCGCCAACCCGCACTATGACGACCGTGAGATTGTCTTCAGCGCCACGCTCGTAACAGCGACGCTTCAGTTCCCGGCAAACTTCTTCGAGATCATTGTTGAGTACGAGCAATTGCCGCAGTTCGTTGTCGGAAACGTGACGCGTGATGCCGTCGGTGCACAGCAGAAACTCCGTGCCGTCCTCGACCTCCATCGTCTTCATGTCGACTTCCACGCCCTGCTCGGCGCCGAGCGCGCGGCTGATCACGTTTTTGCTCGGATGATTTGCGGCCTGCTCGGGCGTCATGCGCCCGGCGCGCACTTCTTCTTCGACGATCGAGTGGTCTTCAGTTTCGCGATGTAACTGCCCGTCGGGAGTCAGCCGATAGAGACGTGAATCACCGACGTGTCCGAAGGTCGCGACGTTTCCCTTGAGGTGCAACGCAACGATGGTGGTGGCCATCATCGAAAACTTCACGTGCTCCTGGGCCATCTGGTGAATCGAAGCGTTGGCTCGCTGAATGGCGAGCTCCATCAGGTCTTCAACGTCGGCGCCGTCGGTCTGATGACGGAAAGCCTCGTCTAGAACTTCAATGGCAGTTTGTGAGGCGACTTCGCCCGCTTCCGCGCCGCCGACGCCGTCGGCCACGGCGAAGATGCCGCGGTTTTGATCGTGCAAGTAGGCGTCTTCATTGAGGGGACGACGCTCGTTGAGCCCGCGGTCGCTAAGCGCTGAGGACTGCACCCGCAAGGTGTTCCTGTCTTCGCTCATTCCACTGCCTCCAGCTTAAGGGGAGATGAACTCTTTACCGCCGGCATTTCCGCTATCACCCGGTCA
>DASUPR010000103.1:0-10748 GCA_036281015.1 Pyrinomonadaceae bacterium | reverse complement strand
CCAAAGAGCGATCCTGATTCGATCGACGACAAGGACGTAATGGGCATCTACATCGCCCCGTTGGAGCACTATCTCGGGTTTGGCCGCAAGGATGTCTACGAACAATGGGAAGGAGAGTGGGACTGTGTCTTTTACGAGTTGCGAAAGTTCATCGGACTGCTGCTCAACTGCAATCCGAATGTGCTCAGCCTGCTCTGGTTGAAACCGAACGGAATCATTTTCGAAAACGAAATCGGAGCGCGCCTGCGCGACCATCGCGATCTGTTCGTGACGAAGAAGGCGTATCACTCGTTCTCAGGTTACGCACACGCACAGTTTAAGAAGATGATCTCGTTCAACCAGGAGGCGCAGGCGTTAATGCAGCAACTGGAAGAACAACTCACCTCGTTCGGCATCGATCCGGAATCGTGCGACGCGGGCGACTCCTTGCGACGGCTCGACGGGCAACCGTTTGTCGGCGCCACAACCGACATGATGGAAGTGGTGAAGCTATACCGCGGTGAGCGACGACGTTATTACAGCGGCGGCTACATGGGCCAAAAGCGCCGCGAATTAGTGCGCCGCGTTGGTTACGATGCGAAGAACGCCGCGCACCTGATTCGCCTGTTGCGCATGGGTATCGAGTTTCTTACTGAAGGAACGTTGCACGTCGAGCGCGCCGATGCGCCGGAGTTACTGGACATCAAACGCGGCGCCTGGCCGTTGGATAAAGTGAAGTCTGAAGCCGAACGGCTGTTCATCCTGTCGCAGGAAGCTTATGTTCGTTCTGCCCTTCCCGCTGAACCAAAACGAGATGAGGCGGAACGGCTCTGCGTGTCGATGATTTCCGAATACCATGGACTGACGCGATCGGTGATTTAAACGTCCAGGCCCACGGAGCGCATCAGCTCCAACGCGTTGCTGTGTTGGACGATGCCGGGCCGCAAGCGGTAGTCGAAACGCATCTGACCGTCTTCGAGATGATCTTCGAAGTGGACGTTGGCTGCACGTGCGCCGAGTTCGTCGGCGATTCTGGCCAGCGCCAGGTCGTGGGTCGTGATCAAACCGATCGCGCCGCGGTCGATTAGGCCATGCACGACTCTTTCGCCTCCGATTTGCCGATCGTGTGAGTTGGTTCCGTGCAGGATTTCATCCAGCAGGAAAAGCACCGGACGTTCGCCGTTGGTCAATTCAACGATCTGCCGCAAACGCTTGATCTCCGCATAAAACCGCGACGCGCCCGCTTGCAGCGAATCCTGGATTCGAATCGACGCTCCTACTTGCAACGGCGACAGACGCAAACTCACGGCGCGAACCGGCGCGCCCGCGAGGGCCAACACTACGTTGACACCAACCGTCCGCATCAGCGTGCTCTTGCCGGACATGTTTGAGCCGCTGACGATGAACACCGCAGGCTCGTCTCCCAAACGCAAATCTGAACGCACGTTTCGCTGTTCGGGAATCAGCGGATGACCAATCCCGGTGGCGTCAAAAAGCGCGCTCGAGGCGATCACTTCCGGAAACGGATCGTGCGGGTGCTCGTACGAGTAAGACGCGAAAGAACTGAGCGCCTCGAGCTCACCGACGGCGTCGAGCCAACGGGCCACCGCAGGACCAGACCGTTGCCGCCAGTTCTCAATCGAAATAGCACATTGGAGCGGCCACAAAAGGATCGACGCAAACGGCGCAAATATAAAGTTTCGCCTGGAGTCGAGTAGCTCAACCAGAAGATTGAGACGCGCAATCTGCTTTGACGGCGGCGACCCCCCGACGTCGAGTGCGGCACGTAACTCAATCAAAAGCGCACTCGTGTAACGTTCCTGCTCGAGCCGCTTCAAGATGTCGGAAAGCAGCGACAGATTATTTCCCGGTCCATCCACCTCGCTAATGACTCGCTGCATCGGCACACGCAACCGATACAAAAACACCTGTCGAACGATGAGCACCAACACAAAGGGAATCGGACTATACCCGGCGAACCACAGAATGAGCGTGGCTATCGTAAACAGCGAAATCACAATCGCCGCTGGTCTGATCCACGGCGCGATATTCCAATATGGTTCGTTGGCCCACGCGGACAGTCCTCGCGCACTCTCACCGGAAGGAACTCCTTCGCCAAGCAGCGCCAGATCCTCGCGCAGGTCGAGCTTGGGCCGGAGTTCCGTCACAGCTTCCTGACGAGCGCGAACAACGTCGATGCCGGCAGGAGTCAATAACCAACGAGCAAGAGTCTCTTCACCCGTATCGGTGCGGGCAATTGAAAGCAGTTCAAAGAGAGAGCCATGCCCGAAGAGATCGAGATCCTGGGCATAGGGGTGCATTGGGTCGCTGAACCTGTCGCCGGTTGCGCCCGTGCCGGCCCAACGATCGTCAAGCCGCGCGAGTCCCTGTTCGTAAAGCCGAGCCGCACGTTCGCAACGCAGCCGTGCTTCAGTGATTCGCGCCTGCACTCTGCCCAGTGCGATAAACACAACAGCCGGGAACACGAGCCACCAGGAGGACAAATCAGCGAAGACGACAAACCACAGCAGGATCAGTCCCACGGCCAGGAAGCCCAATCGTATGAAGCCAATCTTGCGAAAACGCTGCATGAGCCGCGTTGTACTTGCGCGGCGCTCATCGATGCGGCGGAGATATTCAGTACGGGGATCCGTTTTAGAGAGCATTTTGCGTATGGTCATAGTACGCGAATGACTTAGAATATTTCATCACCTCAGTCCAACTTTTCTCTAGTGCTTTTACTCGCAACGGTATTCTGCTTGCCTTTCATATCTCACGTGAAAACAGCAATCAGAACATTTTTAGTCGTCGCAGTCGCGTGCGCGATGTCCGCGATTGCAGTAGCGCAGGACCAGAACAAACAACTCGCCGAAGCTTTTGAAAAGCGCGTCAAGGAATACACCAAAGTGCGTGAGGACATCGAAGCCAAGATGCCGAAGCTCTCGAAGGAAGCGAAACCGGAAGAGATCGAGACGCACAAGAAACGGCTTCAGGACTCAGTGCGCACTGCACGCGCGGGCGCAAAGCACGGCGACATTTTCACACCCGACGCAGCGGCGATGATCCGCAACATCATCAAAGAGGAGTACAAAGGAAAGGATCGCGTCGAATTACGTAAAGCAGTGCTGGTAGAGGCGGAAGTCAAATCAGTGCCACTGCGAATCAACTATCCGTATCCGGAAACGAAAGAGCAGTTGGAAATGCCGCCGACGTTGTTGTTGAAACTTCCGCAACTGCCGAAGCAGATTCGCTATCGCTTCGTCGGCGACAATATGTTGCTCGTCGACCGCGAGAACGGATTGATCATCGACTACATGGTCAACGCTATACCGTAGGCGCTATACCTTAATCGAACTATGGGAAGGTAACTATGAAACGCATTATCACTTCATTCGTTTTAACGTTTCTCTTAACTCTCCCGATCGCCAACGCTCAAAAGCTTTCCGCAAACCACGGAAGCAGCGCCACTCCACCAGTCGCACTTACGCTGCCTAACAAGGACAACTCTGTTCGCTTCGTCGTAATCGGCGACACGGGCACGGGCACCGAGAAGCAACGCGAACTGGCCCAGGTCATGCTTCGCTACCGCCAGGCATTCCCGTTCGAGTTTGTGCTGATGATGGGCGACAACATGTACGGCAGCGAGAAAACGGGCGATTACAAGAAGAAGTTTGAGGACGTCTATCGTCACTTGTTGGACCAGAAAGTAAAGTTCTACGCCTCGCTTGGTAATCACGACGAGTCGAACCAGCGCTTCTACGAGTTCTTCAACAT
This sequence comes from Pyrinomonadaceae bacterium, assembly GCA_036281015.1. GTDB lineage: Bacteria > Acidobacteriota > Blastocatellia > Pyrinomonadales > Pyrinomonadaceae > PSRF01. The sequence continues at coordinate 6,995 of DASUPR010000103.1, read as the reverse complement.
GGAAGGCCAGGAGTATTACCGTTTCACGAAAGGAAACGTCAGCTTCTACTCGCTAAACAGCAATTACATGGACAAGAAGCAGATCGACTGGCTCAAAGGCAAACTTGCGAGCGACACGTCTGAATGGAAGGTCGCTTACTTTCATCATCCGCCGTATTCATCAGGCGCCGCGCACGGCTCTGACACCAAACTGCGCGAGATCGTCGAGCCGATCTTTTTGAGGAATGGCGTAGACGTTGTCTTTGCCGGACACGAACACTTTTACGAGCGCATCAAGCCGCAGAAAGGCATTTACTACTTCATCTCCGGGTCGGGCGGAAAACTGCGCAAGGGCGACGTGAAGAAAGGCTCATCGCTGACCGCTAAAGCGTTCGATCGCGACATGTCGTTCATGCTGGTCGAAGTCAACGGAGATCAGATGCACTTCCAGGTGATCTCGCGAATCGGCGAGACAGTTGACTCGGGCGTTATCGGAAGAGCAAAGAATTAAATTTAGGGCGCGAGCCACCCCGCGAGGTTCGCGACGTAGGTTTTGATGTCGCGCATCCGTGATGGATCGCGCCTGATCTCATCGCCGGGCGGTTCAATAAGAAAGCTGGGACATCCTTTCGAAATGTCCCAGTTGTAATCGACAAAGTGATGAAAGCTCGACTCGGCAATTGCCCGGCCGCAACGGTTCCCGCCATCATCAACCACGCGATCGAGCGCGACGATTAGATTGAAGTTGTTACCAGTCGTTTGACTCACGCCGGTCGCCAGCACGCGCGCGTTCTCCACGCCATCCGGCACGCCGACACTTCCCTCGTGCGGATGCGCCGGAAAATACTCAATCACGCCGGACGCATTTTCAGCATTTCTCAACAACTCGTGCGACGGCTCAACTACCGTGATTCTTTGATAGTTTCCGTTTGCTCCCGAATGATAATTGGGCCATGAGATGTGCTGGTTGTCCTGATCGTCACGAGCATGCCGCGACTCATCGGGATCCTGGTGTTTAGTGTGAAAGAAATGCGCGCGGCCGATGCCGCCCAGAGTGCAAAGCGACGATCCGAGATCTTCGTGATCGCGAGTGGAGAGTATTCCTCCGCCTCGTTTGTGAAAACGCGTGATGCCTTCACAATCGATCTGACTCAGGCCATTTCCAGTATCGACGGCAAACAGCCAGAGCTCGTCGAAGTTTGAAGTATCGAGCGTGCTCAACAGCGGATCGTTGCCCGCGCCGTCATCCTCGCGATTGCGCGCCGTAACGTGATAGCGCGACCTTCCCTGCTCATCTTTGATTGAGCTGAGATGGTCGCGCAGCAGTGAAAATCGATCGATGTTCCAGTCGTCTTCGATCGCGGGAATAGTTGTTTGCAATAAGATCTGTATCGGATTATTCATGCCGAATACAGTCTAACCTCGACCGGCGCTCGTTGTCGCTGTGGCCTCTTCGCGTGCCGGCAGCCGCGCATCAAGCCATCCCTGAATATCTCTCATTACCAGCTCTTTTCCGACGTCGTTGAGCAGGTCGTGATAGTGTCCTTCGTAAAGCCCGATGGTTTTGTCTTTCGAACCGGCGGTGTCGTAGAAAAACTGACTACCGCTAAACTTCGTAGCATTGTCGGAAGTGCCGTGAAGAATGAAGACCGGCAAGGTAATCAGCGGAAACTCCCGCTCGAGTCGTTCGTCGGCCCGCACCATCTCCGCGACCGTTTGCAGCGGCTGCGTTTCATTGTCGATCAGCGGATCGGTGTTCATCATGTGCACGACTTCCGGGTCGCGCGAGAAGTCGTCGTTCTTCAGTTTGAAGAGATGCGCATGCGGCGCAAGATGGCTCAGTCCCTTGAAAGCCGCGAGTGCGATGTCCGGAGCCGGAACTCGAAACGCGAAACTCTCGCAAATCAATCCGGCGAGCTCATCCTGATGTTCCAAAGTATAAACACACGAGATCACGCCGCCCGCACTATGGCCCAACACGAACACAGGCAAGCCGGGCTGACGTGACTTCGCCGTTTGCACCATCAAATCCACGTCGCTGAGATACTCCGAAATACTCTCCACGTAGAAGCGTTCACCTTCCGACTTGCCGCGGCCGCGGAGATCTACGGCATACGCGGCAAGCCCGTTGGCGGCGAACTGCTCGCCCACCCACTTGAAATAACCACTGTGTGAATTGAAACCGGGGACCATGGCAACAATGGCGCGCGGATCTCCTGCCGGTTGCCACGACCGCATAAAGATCGACACACCACCTACGCCTTCGAGGGTTTCTTCCTTCATCAATTGTTCTCCTGGTTTATGCAGACGCGGCTTTCTCGCCTTTGATGAATGCGAGTAAATCGGCATTGATCACGTCTTTGTGCGTTTGACACATGCCGTGCGGATAGCCGGGGTAAACTTTCAACTGCGCGCCTTTGACGATCTTCGATGAGAGCAACGCAGAAGCGCCAATGGGCACGATCTGATCGTCGTCGCCGTGCAGGATCAACGTCGGCACGTCAAATTTCTTCAGGTCTTCGGTCGTGTCTGTTTCGGAGAATGCTTTGATGCAGTAGTACGCGGCTGGAAATCCGCATAGCATTCCCTGCAGCCAGAACGAATCGCGCACGCCCTGCGACACTTCTGCTCCCGTTCGATTGGCGCCGTAAAACGGAATACTCAGGTCTTTGAAAAACTGCGAGCGATCTGCTTGCACGCCTGCACGGAGTTGATCGAAAACTTCAATCGGCAAGCCGCCGGGGTTCGCTTCCGTCTTCAACATCAACGGCGGAATCGCGCTGATCAACACTGCTTTCGCAACGCGCGACGTTCCGTGGCGGCCGATGTAACGCGCGACTTCGCCGCCGCCGGTCGAGTGACCAACGTGAATCGCGTCTTTGAGATCCAGCGCCTGGACCAACTCCGCAAGGTCGTCTGCATAGGTGTCCAAGTCGTTTCCGTTCCACGGTTGGCTGGAACGCCCGTGACCACGCCGGTCGTGAGCGATGCAGCGATAGCCACGGTCCGCGAGAAAGAACATCTGATCTTCGAACGCGTCGGCCGAGAGTGGCCAACCATGACTAAAAACAACTGGCTGACCCTCACCCCAATCCTTGTAGTAAATCTCCGTGCCGTCTTTGGTCGTAATCGTGCTCATAAAAGAATGGCACTCCTTCTTGTTGGAATTTGCAGTATCATTGTGGCCGCAACTAACAATCTGCACATCCCGTGATCTGAGAGTTTTTGACTACCTCGATAGTGGTAGCCACGGAACAATTAACTTTGCGCGCCTCCCGAACTACCGTCGGTCTGCTATTGGTTGTGTTGCTGGCGAGTTGTAGCTGGTCACGTGACGACGGCAAACCGTCAATTGAGTTCACCAAAGTGCCGCCCGCTGATAAAGGCGGTGCTCAAACGTCCGACACGATCAGTGGGCGTGTGCGCAATGCTCGTCCCGAATATCGTGTGGTTTTGTTTGCTCGCAGCGGCGCGTGGTACGTACAGCCCTACGCCGATCAACCGTTCACAAAGATCGAACCCAACTCGACCTGGACCAGCCCGACGCATCTCGGGACTGAATACGCCGCGCTGTTAGTCGAACCGGGTTACGTTCCACCAGCTTTCGTTCCGCAGTTGCCGGAAGAAGGCAACGGCATTGTCACGCTCATTGTCGTCGAAGGCACGCCGCCATTCTGGCAGGCTTGGTGGTTCCGAATCACACTGCTGGCGCTCGCATTGCTTGCGTTATTCATGGCCTATCGTTGGCACGTGCGGCAGATGCAGGAGAAGCTCACGCTGCGTTTTGAAGAACGTCTCGCCGAACGAACCCGTATCGCGCAGGATCTGCACGACACGTTGTTGCAGGGACTGATGAGCGCCTCGATGCAGTTGCACGTGGCGAACGATCACCTGGCGGATGATTCGCCCGCGAAACCGCTCGTTAATCGCGTGATGCAACTGATGTCGCAGGTCATACAGGAAGGACGCGACGCAGTCAGAGGTTTGCGTTCGACGAGTAGTAACACTGACAACCTCGAGACTGCGTTCTCCCAAATTCGTCAGCAACTCGGCAACGGAGAGGTCAAGGATTATCGAGTGATCGTCGAAGGCAAGCCGTTGCAGTTGCACCCGATCATTCGTGACGAAGCGTATCGCATCGGCCGCGAAGCATTGGTGAACGCGTTTCACCACTCACAAGCTCACAACATCGAAGTCGAACTTGAATACTCCCCGAAAAACCTGAGATTAATCGTGCGCGACGACGGCGCCGGTATCGATCAACACGTGCTGCAATCAGGTAAAGACGGTCATTGGGGTCTCGCCGGAATGCGCGAACGCGCGGAAAGTATCGGCGCGAGACTCAGAGTCTGGAGCCGTGAACATGCGGGCACGGAAGTCGAACTCGTAATCCCCGGACACATCGCTTTTGTACCAAAGAAAGAGAAAGAATGAGTACCCCTATTCGTATTTTCAGTGTCGACGATCATCCATTGCTGCGCGAAGGCATCGCTGCACTCGTCAACAACCAACCGGACATGGTTATCGCCGGCGAAGCTGCAACCGGCGCGGAGGCGCTTCAGTTATTCAAGAAACTGCAGCCGGATGTCACGTTGCTGGACCTTCGTTTACCGGACACGAGTGGCATCGACATCCTGATCGCGATTCGCACCGAGTTTCCGGAGGCGCGCATCATCATGCTCACGACGTTTGAAGGCGACGTGGAGATTCATCGCGCTTTGCAGGCCGGCGCGCGCGGTTATCTGCTCAAGAACATGCCGCCGTCAGAGCTGCTCGACGTGATTCGCCAGGTCCATGCGGGGAAGAAACGCATTCCTCCGGCGATCGCTTCGCAGCTCGCCGAACACATGAGCGACGAGACGCTGACGGACCGTGAAGTTGAAGTTTTGCGTGCGGTAGCCGGCGGGAATAAAAACCGGGATATCGCCAACAAGCTGTTCATCTCGGAAGAGACGGTCAAGGTCCATATCAAACACATCATGGAAAAACTGGGCGCCGCGGATCGGACCCAGGCCGTCACGATCGGCGTCCGGCGCGGCATTATTCAGCTCTAGTTAATCCCACCAACACAGTTGGTGGTACTTTCACACCCAACCTACAAACGCCACCACACTAGACTGTAATCCCACCAACGCAGTTGGTGGTACTTTCAGACCCAACCTACAAACGTCACCACACGAACGGTAATCCCACCAACGCAGTTGGTGGATACTTCATATGCGGCCTATAACACGAAAGAGGTATGTAAAGTTACCTTTATCGCTTGATTCATGCTCGATTCAGCATCCGTAAACTTACGGATGTGCCTATCTCACATTGAAGGAGCGTTGTTCTGCAAAAGCTGTTTTCTGCCTTTCCCAGTGGCTGGCCCGGCGTTGGTCTCCTCCTCCTGCGCGGGTTTGTTAGCTTCACGATGGTTGCGCACACTGCGGCGTACATCTCGACGACTAAGGTAAGTGCGTTGGGCTGGATTATCGTGAGTTTGAGCCTGGCCGGTGCGGCGTGTTTGCTGGTTGGATTCATGACGCCCGTGATCGCGATCGCCGTCTCCGCCGGCACGGTGGTTCTCGCCTTGTCAGGCTTCCATCAATCGTCACTTGAAATCATCGTCTTAACTATCGCGGTAGCCCTGCTTGGACCGGGCGCCTTTTCCCTCGACGCGCGCATGTTCGGACGCCGAGAGATTTTTCTGCCAAACACACATCGCATTCGGCGCAATACGGACGCATAACAAAAAGACGTCACAGGCGGGCAATACCTGTGACGTCTTTGTTATCCAAAAGCGGGTGTCGGTTTTGTTTGCGGCTCTTACTGTCGTTTCGAGCGCCGCCGTCTTACGACGCCGCCTAACCCAACGAGCGCAGTGCCTAGCAGCAACATCGTCGACGGTTCCGGCACCTCTGTTGAGATACCGACGTCGCTGCCGCCGCTGCCGCCCGCAGTGGGCACATTTTGGAACCTGACAAAGATCGCGTTGCAGATTTCGTCCTCGGTCATACCGGCGAAGGCTGAACCTGACACGATGAACGAGGCGCTTTCACCCGGAGTCAATCCGTCGCTTACGGATCCGCCCGCGAAGTTACCCGACGGGCCGGTCAGGAAGGCAAAGTCGAGCACAGCGGAATTGAATCCGTGCGGCACGTTACCGACATCTGCATCCGAAAATGTAAACGACGCGCTCATGCTCGGCGCCTGCATACCCGTGAAGCCGTTCAAACCCGAGCTACTTGCATTGCCGATTGGTGGCAAGTCAAAGCCAATGCCCGTGATTGTCGAGGTCGAACCTGGCTGCGTGATATGCGACGTATTGGTTATGGTAAAGGTGAATGTATTGGTTTGGGCGTTAAACTCACACACCACCGTTGCGGTAGAAAAGCTTCCGCTCTCCACACCCGCCACCGTGATCGTGTCGGCATGCGCAGTGGCGGAAACAACGGCCAGGATTCCCACCGCGGTCAATGAAAAGAACAACTTTCGCAATCGGGACATTTCTCCTCCTAGTACTCGTAAATCCCCAGAATGAAAGCGGACTCGGCCAATAAGATGACTACCCGCGCCCACAGCCAATTGATCAGGCATGCGTTTTTCGCAAACGTCTTAGGGTTAGCTCAGAATAAAACGTAAGGCGTTTGCGATCAACACTGCGCTCGTTATGTCACACAAACTCCACAGTCGTAGCACCGAAAACGAATAAAGCGAGACCCGCGCCCAAATTTGATCGTTACGGCCATTGAATGACCTTCCCTTTCGGCGTCGCGCTTTTCGCGGGGGCGATGAGCTGCGGGCTCAAGGGGGCACTCGCAGTTGTCTTTGGTTGAACATCTGCGGGTCGCTCAGGTTTGGTTTGTGCAACGGGCGTTGCAACGGGTTGAACGGTTTCGCTTGCCGCGACTTGCGGAGTCAGATCGCGCTCGGCGCGAGAACCGCCACGCGACCAACGTGCAACGGGCTTTCGATTCACGACTGGTGCGCCAGTAGTAGGCGATGAACTCTCGACTGGCGCCAGAGACGGCGCT
>DASUPR010000102.1:0-9401 GCA_036281015.1 Pyrinomonadaceae bacterium | reverse complement strand
TCATCTGTGAAGACCTGGCCCGGCAGGACCCGATTGCCGAGTTGGTCCGGGCTGTTGGGCCAAACCTCGTCATTGCCCTGTTAATGGACGGACCGCAATTGCCTTCTCGCTGGCCGGCACGTTACGCGACAGTTTTGGCAGACGACCCCGGCTCATCGGTTTTGACTCTCACCAGCATCGGCATGGCGGAACTGAGCCGGCCGCCGTCCGTAGCCACGGGTTCAAGAGCGATCGCGCTGTGGAAGGACGCCAAGACGGGTCAGGCAATCACAATTGACTTGCCGAAAGACAAACAAGGCGCTGTGTTGAGTCTTTCTCGCGTATTTGTAAAGGAGTACGCCGCGGATGGCCGCGATGACGGCGGCGCCACAGGTTATCCCACTTTGACAGGAGTTCATTATGTCAGCTACCACTAGTGCCGCAGCCAGGCGGCAACTTATTGACACCAACGACGCTCAGTGTTACAAACGCAGCCGGAAGGAGATCGAACCCGGGCCGCCAGACACACGTATGAGGAGACAAATGAAGCGCCTTTCTTTTGCTGATGCGTATGGGCTGGGTTTGATAGCCAAATATCCCCAAGACGACTGGTCGGAAATCCGCCAACACTTGAGCACTGACGCGCAAAAGATCGCTCAAGAGCTCATTTCACCAAGCAGCCGCGCCTCCCGCGAAGTGAAGACATTAGCCGACGAACTGCGGACCCTCGCACGAAAAATCGATAATCCTTCAGTAGCTTAGCTCCAGACTCGTTCGACGATCTCGGCTGCCGCAAGAACCATCTCTTCCGCGAACGGAAGTCCCACTATCTGAACCCCTATCGGTAAGCCACTGTTCGCCCGTCCCGCAGGGACTGTCACGACCGGCAAATCGAAAACGTTGAAAGCCTGTGCGTAGCTGAAGGCGCGAAACGTGCCCATCGTCTTGCCCTGCACAGTGACTTTGAGGGTGTCGTGTTCGAAGGCCGGCGTCGCGCCGACAGGCGCGATGATGAGGGGCGTGGTTTCCATCCAACGCAGTAACTCTTCACGCAGTTGGTCGCGCTCCATCCAGTTGGCGATGTATTCATCCAGCGAAGGCGGCGGCACGTCATCCGCAGTTCTCAATCGCCAACTCACAAACGAACCACCTTCATCCTCGCGACCCGCGTAAGCCTGCCGCAGTTGGACCACAGATGCACGCGAAAACAACTTGAGCCATAGTTCATTGCCCCGTTCGACGTGTGGCGGCTGCCTTTCTTCTCCGATCAATCCGGCATCCATCAGCGCAACCGCCGCATTCCGAACCGCCTGCGCCGTTTCATCAGTCACCGGCACAACACCATCATCCGCGTACCACGCGAACCTCAATCCCTTTCTTAAATCCCTTCCAACAGGCCTTTCGCAACTCAGCACCTCGAACAACAGTCGCAAGTCCGCAGCCGTTCGCGCCATTGGTCCAATAGCCGCTCCGAGTCCATATGGACCAGTGCTCGGCGGAAACTGTCCCTCACCCGGCACCCTTCCAACACCCGGCTTTAACCCCGCGATACCACAGAAGTGCGCAGGAATTCTTATCGATCCGGCGAGGTCGCTGCCCAAACCACCCGGAGACATGCACGTCGCAATCGCCACCGCCTCACCACCACTCGACCCGCCCGGCGTTAGCTTCGGATCTAAAAAATGCACGGTGCGCCCAAACACCGGATTATCCGCGTTGTAATCCATCGCCATTTCCGCGGCATTTGTTTTCCCCAAAACAATCGCGCCCGCAGCCTTCAAACGCGCCACCGCCGGCGCATCCCGCTCGGGAACAAAATCCGCCCTAATCCGCGATCCACTGGTCGTTCGAATACCCGCCGTCTCAATCGTGTCTTTAACCGTGACCGGCACTCCGGCTAAAGGTCCCTCAGCGTGGACGCTCACATCCGCGGCCAGCGTCACGATCGCATTCAACGCCGGATTCAACGCCGAAATCTGCTCCAGATGCGCCTCCACAACTTCAACCGACGACACCTCTCGCTTCCGAATCAATTCCGCCAGTTTTGTCAGCGACTGTTCGCACAGTTCCTTGTTTTGCATTTCTTCAACTTCTCAATATAATTCAATTGCTATTTGCAGACCCATTAACAACCTGCCTGACACATGTCGACTGGCGTCGATGTTCAAGCTTAACGGCAAAGGAGCGCATTCTTGGCTATTCGGTTGAGCCGGACTTTCATCCTGCGCAAGCTGCATCAGCTTTCCGGTATTTTCCCACTTGGTATTTTTCTTTTAGAACACTTCTACACCAACTCGAAGGCGTTGAACGGCGCGGCCCATTTCAACGACGCGGTCAAGGATCTACAGTCGATTCCGTACATTCTGTTTGTCGAGATCGGCGGCATCTTTATACCGCTGCTCTATCACGCAGTCTACGGCCTGGTGATTACGTGGGAGTCGCGCCCAAACAACCTGGCGTACCCGTACCCGCGCAACTGGTTTTACCTTATCCAGCGCATTACGGGAATCATTCTCTTCTTCTTTATCCTGTTTCACTTGCTCAACTTCCGGTTTGGCATGGTTCCCGGCTTGAACACCATTTCGGTCGCGCATGCTCCGGAGAAGGCTTTTGATATCGTCGCCGGCGAGTTTCGCATGGTGCCGATCTTCATCATCTACATGATCGGCATCACCGCTACCGTCTGGCACTTCGCGAACGGCATCTGGTTGTTCCTCGTTGACTGGGGCATCACGATCGGCGAGCGCGCGCAACGTCTGACTGGTTATGCGTGCATCGCGTTCGGCGTCGTGCTTCTGCTCGTTGGCGTTAACGCCGCCGTCGCGTTCATCCGTCCCGGCGGACTGTTAGGAGGCATCATTTATTAATGGCAAGTAATGGTCTGAAGATCGCGATTGTTGGTGGCGGGCTCGCCGGTCTGGCTGCCGCCATGAAGATCGCTGAAGGCGGACACGCGGTCGATCTCTTCTCCGTCGTGCCGGTGAAACGTTCGCACTCGGTCTGCGCGCAAGGCGGCATCAACGGCGCGGTCAACACCAAAGGCGAAGGCGATTCAACCTGGGAACACTTTGACGACACCGTCTACGGCGGCGACTTTCTCGCAAACCAGCCGCCCGCCAAGTTGATGTGCGAGATGGCGCCGTCGATCATTTACCTGTTCGATCGCATGGGTGTTCCCTTCTCGCGCACGCCTGAAGGATTGCTCGACTTTCGCCGCTTCGGCGGTACGAAGCATCACCGCACAGCCTTTGCCGGCGCATCGACCGGACAACAACTGCTCTATGCGCTCGACGAACAGGTGCGGCGTTATGAAGTGCAAGGCAAAGTGCGGAAGTTCGAGCACTGGGAAATGATGTCGCTCGTGCTCGACGACCACCAGGTTTGTCGCGGCTTGATCGCGATGGATCTACAGACGCTCGAGCTCAAAGCATTTCCTGCCGACGCCGTGATCATCGCGACTGGCGGACCCGGACTCATCTTCGGTAAGTCGACCAACTCGATGGTCTGCACGGGCAGCGCGGTTTCGGCCTGTTATCAACAAGGCGCGAAATACGCGAACGGCGAGTTTATTCAGGTTCACCCGACGTCGATTCCCGGCGAAGACAAGTTGCGGCTGATGTCTGAATCAGCGCGCGGTGAAGGCGGGCGTGTTTGGGTGCCGCGCAAAGAACGCGACACACGGCCGCCGTCGTCGATTCCCGAAAGCGAGCGCTGGTACTTCCTCGAAGAGAAGTATCCCGCTTACGGCAATCTCGTCCCGCGGGACATCGCCACGCGCGAGATCTTCAAGGTCTGCATCGACGGCATGGGCATCGGCGGAGACAACCAGGTCTATCTCGATCTCACGCACATTCCCGCAGACGTGCTCGATCGAAAACTCGGCGCGATTCTCGAGATTTATGAAATGTTCGTCGGCGACGATCCGCGTCACGTGCCGATGCGCATCTTCCCGGGCGTCCATTATTCAATGGGCGGAATGTGGGTTGACTACGATCAACGCACGAACATTCCGGGATTGCTCGCCGCCGGCGAATGCGACTACTCGATTCACGGCGCGAATCGCCTCGGCGCGAATTCGCTCGTCAGCTGTGTCTTTGGCGGCTTCATCGCTGCGCCTGCGGCAATCGAATTTGCGAAGAACGTCGAGCGAAACGGCATCGAGGGCTCCGGCATTTACGATCGCGAGTTGAAGATGCAGCAGGAGATTAACGACCGGTTGATCAAACAGAGCGGTACCGAGAATCAGTACGTCCTGCACCAGGAGATGGGCAAGTGGATGACTGACAACGTCACCGTCGTGCGTTACAACGAGAAGCTCAAGGCGACCGACGACAAGTTGCTCGAACTGATGGATCGTTACAAACGCATCTCGATCAACGACTCGAATCTTTGGGCCACGATGGCGTTGCCGCACGCGCGGCATCTCGCGAACATGCTCGAACTGGCGCGTGTGATTACCCTTGGTGCTCTAAACCGGAATGAATCGCGCGGCGCGCACTACAAACCCGAGTTTCCCGATCGCGATGACGAGAACTTCTTGAAGACCACGATCGCCGAGTATTCAGGCGAAGGCCCGGTCTTTTCTTACGACCCGGTTGACATCTCATTAATCGCACCGCGCAAACGCGATTACAGCAAAGGCAAGAAAGAAACAGCAAAGGTCTAATTTCAGTGTCAACTCCACACAAAACAGTCGAGATCCACATCCGCCGGCGCAAGAACCCGGATTCGCCGCAGTACTGGGAACAGTTTGAGATTCCCTGGCGCCCGAATCTGAACATCATCTCCTGCCTGATGGAGATTCAGAAAAACCCGGTGAACAAAGCGGGTGAACCGACGACGCCGCCCGTTTGGCACATGAACTGTTTGGAACAGGTATGCGGCATCTGCACGATGGTCATCAACGGCCGCGCGCGCCAATCGTGTTCAGCGCTGATCGACAATCTCGAACAGCCGATCAAGCTCGAACCGATGTCGAAGTTTCCGAACGTGCGCGACCTGATCGTGGATCGTTCGCGGATGTTCGATCACTTGCGTCGCGTGCATGCGTGGATCGAGTTGGACGGCACGTACGATCTCGGGCCGGGTCCGCGTATGGACCAGGACGAGGTGATGGAGCGTTATGCCTATTCACGCTGCATGACTTGTGGTTGTTGTTTGGAAGCGTGCCCGCAGTATGAAGACGATCAGTACATCGGGCCGCAGGCGATCGCGCAAGTGCGTCTCTTCAACATGCATCCGTCGGGAAAGATGAATCGCGACGAACGGCTTGAAGGCATTATGGGAGAGGACGGCATCACGAACTGCGGCAACGCGCAGAACTGCGTGAAAGCTTGTCCGATGAATATTCCGCTGACGCGAGCGATCTACGAAGAGAACCGAGAGACCGTGTTGCACGGCCTCTTCGGTTGGTTGAAAGGTTAGATTCCTAAAACATCGACCAATTCCTGCACTGCCGACGCGCTCTTGTGCAGCGCAATCCTCTCTTCGGCAGTCAGGTTGATCTCGATCACCTGCTCTAATCCACGCGCACCAAGTTTGCACGGCACGCCGACGTAAAGTCCGTTGATGCCATACTCGCCTTCGAGATACGCCGCGCACGGAAGGATCTTCTTCTTGTCTTTCAGAATCGACTCCGTCATCTCGACCGCTGCCGCTGACGGCGCGTAGTAAGCAGACCCCGTTTTCAACAGACTCACGATCTCGGCGCCGCCGCCTGCCGTGCGCTTCACGATCGCGTCGATCTGATCCTTCGGCAGCAACTCAGTGATGGGAATGCCGGCGCAAGTTGAGAAGCGCGGCAATGGGACCATCGTGTCGCCGTGCCCGCCGAGCACAAACGCAGTCACGTTTTCCACCGAAACGTCGAGCGCTTCAGCAAGGAAGCAACGCATGCGCGCTGAGTCGAGCACTCCGGCCATGCCGATCACGCGGTGCTTTGGAAAACCCGAGCGCTTGAGTGCAACCTGACACATCGCATCGAGCGGATTGGAGACGATGATCAGAATCGAATTCGGCGAGCGCCGGACGACTTCGTCCACGACCTTGCCGACGATGTCCGCGTTTGTCTTGAGCAGATCGTCGCGGCTCATGCCGGGTTTGCGTGCCAAACCGGCGGTGATGATCACGACGTCGGAGTTGTCGGTTTGATCGTAGGTGTTGGCGCCGATCATGCGTACGTCAAAACCCTCGATCGGCGCGGCTTGGGCCAGGTCTAAAGCCTTGCCTTGCGGCACGCCTTCGATGATGTCGACGAGCACAACGTCGCCGAGTTCCTTCGCGGCGAGCCAGTGTGCCGCAGTTGCGCCGACGTTTCCCGCGCCGACAACGGTGATCTTCTTTCGCGCACCCATACAGATAATTTCCTTCGATTAAGATGTTAGGATTTGAAAGAGCGCGAGTTTACAAGTGGGCTGAAGACGTGTCAAACAGCGAGGACAAACGCGTATGGACTTGGAGAATCCCTTTCCCGAGCCGGTTGAAATAGAGATCACGGACGTTTTCGATCTGCACACGATTCCGCCGCGCGACGTAAAGCGCGTGGTTGAGGAGTATTTGGAGCTTGCGCGTGAGAAGGGTTTTCCGGTGGTGCGGATCATTCACGGCAAAGGGATCGGGGTCCAACGCGAGATGGTCCGCACGATTCTGGCCCGGACGGATTTCGTCCTGGATTGGACCGACGCGCCACCGGAAGCTGGTGGATTAGGTGCAACTATTGTCCGCCTGAAGCGTGTATAATTCCGTTGCCCATGTTGATACTGTTAGCCATCCTCATCTTTATCTACAACTTCACGGCGGTGTTTTACTTCCTCTGCCGCATCGAGCCTTTACCGACAGTGGATTTTCTTTACCTTGCCGCGTTTCCCTGCGGGGTCGTTTGGTGGTTGAGAGCTGAGCAACGAAAGACACCGGTCAAGGATCTCTATTGCGAGGGCCTGCTGGTGAATTATGGTTGGGCCATCATCATCCCTTATCAACTGCTGAAGACACGTGGGGTGAAAGGCTTGCTGCCGATAGTCGCTTTGCTCGCGAGCTACTTCGGCTCGATGGTCCTGGCGGCTGTTTTTTACTTTCTCTTTGTAGCCGACTTCAGCACTTATTGAGTGACAAAGTTGTAGCGGATCACGCCGGTCACTTTTACGGGCGTACCCTCCAGCTTCGTGGGCGTGAAGACGGCTTGTCGCGCTGCCTTCACGCTAGTGACCTGAAGCAATGGATGGCCACTGATAGCTGCGGCTGCTATTACCTTTCCGTCTACGTCAATGAGTACCTGGACCTCCACCGAACCTTGAGCGTGAGCGGCGCGTGCGATTGGAGGGTAAGCTGGTACAGGCAGGGTGACCGCGGCGCCGGGCTCGAGGGTTAGACCCTCGACGCTCGTCCCGTTTTTACAAACCTCGGGGTCAATGCAGATCCCCAAAACCTTATCACCCTTTTTGCCGACCTCGGCAATCAGCCTCTCAACTTCGTTCTTCGGCTTCTCGGTGTCTGCCGCTGCGGGTGTCTCAGGCTTTTGCTCGGCGGGCTTCGTCTCCTGCGCACGCGCGATTGAACTTACGCTGAGAATCACGAGGAACGCGAACAGAGAGAGTATAGTGTTGCGCATTTGGTTACTCCTATCACTTTGCTGCAAGGTACTTACGCAGGTATTTACCGTAGATGAACTTTCGCTTCAGCGGTCCCCAGAATCGCGAGTCGCTCGAGTTGTCGCGATTATCTCCGATAACGAAATAACTGTCAGCGTCTAATTTGATCGCGGCGAGGTCTCTTTGTGACTGGTCCAGCTCGGGATCGATGTAAGGTTCGGCTAAAGGCTGTCCGTTTATGGACACTTTGCCCTCGCGAATATCGACTGTTTCATTCGGTAGGCCAACGATACGTTTGATGTAACTCTTCACGGGATCCTTTGGATACAGGAAGATCACAATGTCGCCGCGCTCGAGCTTCTCGGGGTTGCGCTCGATAATGATTCTGTCTCCATGGTTCAGCGCCGGGCGCATCGCCTGACCCTCGACCTTTACGGGTAAAACCGGGCTGACAGCCGCGCAGGCTGCAAGCAGCAGCAGAATCGGGCCAATAATTACAAAACGCTTCGTCATTCGGGCAGGGATTTTACATGAAAACTTTTCGCCCGCGCCTCGGGCCGCCTGAGGTGGCCTGTTAATTTTTACGGTTACACGCCGTGCTTCGCAGTTTTGTAAGGGTTGGTGACATAGCGAGCGCATGTGTGCGCGAGCCCGGGTATTGGAAGCAACGCGTAAAGACTAACTAGGTATTGATGCGGTTTAGTTAATTAAACGCGCTGCTTCCTCTGTGATGTAACAGGTCGAGACCTGGCTGATAGATACATCGCGCCTTTTACAGATGTGGTTCTCCGCGTATGGTCCAACGCGACGAACCTCAAGTCCATTGTGGCGGCGGTGGTGGAGATAAGGGACCCAAGCCTCTACCGTAGAATGCCTTCATCTCGGGTTTCAACCAAAAGATCAAGAGAGGAATACAGGCGGGCAAACAGCAGGCGCTCGACAGCCCGATGCAGATGAGCACCATCCCAAAGACCCAAACCCAACTCTTACGGGGCAAGAACGGAGCGATCGCATACGGAACGGTAAACACCACACCCAGAAGCAGAAACACTCCGCCCATTATTTTCTGTTCCGCTTCGCTCATATCCGCGTCAGGTTCAACGGACAGGAACACGATTCCCATCACGGCCGTGAGCGCATACAGCAAAGCCATAAAGATGCAGTAGGCGACGAACCACTTATAAACGGGAGGAGCGGTGGCCGGATTCAGCGAAGCGCTGCATCGCTTACAATCCTCGTCGTAATCCCAATTGACGAGACCGCATTCCTGGCATTTCTTGGCCATAGTCTTTGAGGTCCCCTTTACAGCAGTAGTCCTAGAAGCACACTCCGCGCTATTCGAACGACAACTGCCGCCCGCTCGCGAGGTCGAAGATCACGTCCCTGTCTCGGGGCCGTTGGACGTGCTTGAATTGCTTGAAGCGCGCCTGTTCACTTACTCGGTCAATGCCGATACGGAAACCCGGAGCGGTGCCTTCAGCGATGAGCCACGTCTGCCCTTCCCATTCGAGCGAGAGACCGTTGCGCAAGGGAAAGCGGCCCTGTCGAACCGCAACCGTGATGTGATCGGGCGTGTAGACGAACAGATAATCTTCGCCGATCTGCTCCAACAGCGATCCCAGCAGGATCGCCTTGTTGCTGCAATCCGACTCACCCGACATCAACACCTCGTTTGGCCTCTTCAACAACTCGAAGTTGTAAGTAGTCGCGCGCTGGTCGTAAACGATCTCGCGCGAAACGAAATCGAGCATGCGCTGCACGCGTGCCTCGCGCACATCTTCGCGGTCTGCCGCGATGTCGCGAGTGAGCTCGTCTATAAAGCGGCGCAACGAACTC
>DASUPR010000101.1:0-3049 GCA_036281015.1 Pyrinomonadaceae bacterium | reverse complement strand
CCAGTCGCTGGAGTTCGTTACGGTTTCACTCGACGACATCGGCGACATCAAGACATCGGTGCCGCAGTTTCTCGGCTCGATGAAGGCGACTATGCCCGCGTATCTGCTCAACGTCTCCGATCCCGAGCCTGCCATTAACCTCGTGGATCAGAGATGGCGTGGCGATTTGCCGGCGACGTTTCTCTACAACGAAAAAGGCCAAGTCGTTTACAAACACATCGGACGCGTGAATCCAACCGAACTGCGCGCTGAGATCGAAAAGTTGGTTAAGAAAGGTGATGGGCAGTAGACAGGCGGCACGCGCCTGTCTTTTGGCCTCGTGATGATCACTCCCGAAGTTATCTCCGCCCACAATCTCACTCCCGAAGAATACGAGCGAATAAAAGAGTTGCTTGGCCGCGAACCGAGTTTCACCGAACTCGGCATCTTCTCGGTCATGTGGTCTGAGCACTGCTCTTACAAATCCTCGCGCGTGCATTTGAAGCGATTGCCGACGACGGGTACGCGTGTGATCGTGCCGCCGGGTGAGAATGCCGGCGTGGTCGATCTCGGCGACGGCTGGTGCGCTGCTTTCAAGATCGAGTCGCATAACCATCCATCGTTCATCGAACCGTTTCAGGGCGCGGCGACGGGTGTTGGCGGCATCCTGCGCGACATTTTCACGATGGGGGCGCGTCCGATCGCGTCGATGAACAGTTTGCGATTTGGTTCGTTGGACCATCCGCAGTACGGGCGGCGGAATCGATCGTTGCTGGCTGGTGTCGTTGCGGGCATCGCGCATTACGGAAATGCTTTTGGTGTTGCGACTGTCGGCGGTGAAGTGGCGTTCGACGATGCTTACGCACTGAATCCGCTGGTGAATGCGTTTGCGCTCGGACTCGTCCGGCACGATCAGATCTTCTTTGGCAAAGCGACGGGGATCGGGAATCCGGTTTTGTATGTGGGCGCAAAGACCGGACGCGACGGGATTCATGGCGCGACGATGGCGTCGGCTGAGTTTGACGAAGAAGCGCTGGAGAAACGCCCGACGGTCCAGGTTGGCGATCCGTTTCTGGAGAAGCTCTTGTTGGAAGCTTGTTTGGAAGCGATGCGCAGTGGCGCGGTGGCGGGGATTCAGGACATGGGCGCGGCGGGTTTAACGTCGTCGTCGTGTGAAATGGCTGCGCGTGCTGGTACGGGGATCGACTTGGACCTTTCGCTCGTGCCGCAACGCGAGCAGAACATGACCGCGTACGAGATGCTGTTGTCGGAGTCGCAGGAGCGGATGCTGGTGGTGGCCCATGCGGGTCGCGAGCGTGAGGTGGTGGACATCTTTCGCAAGTGGGACCTGGACGCGGTGGTAATTGGGCGCGTGCGTGACACGCAGCGGATGCAGGTGATTCACAACGGCGAGACGGTGGCGGATATTCCGGTTGAAGCGTTGACGGATGAAGCGCCGCGTTACGAGCGGCCGATGGTTCCGCGTAAAAGCGAGAGTACACAAGCGAGAGTCTTTCAGGACGGGGATTTTACGAATGAGTTAAGGATTTTGCTCGCTTCCGGGAATGTCGCTTCGAAGCAGTGGGTGTACCGACAGTATGACCACATGGTCAGAACAAACACTGCCATACTTCCAGGCGCCGACGCGGCAGTTGTAAGAATCAAAGAAACGCGCCGGGCTTTGGCGATGACGCTCGATGGAAACGGACGTTACTGCGCCGCGAATCCGCGCGAGGGTGCGAAGCTCGTCGTAGCGGAAGCTGCGCGCAACGTGGTTTGCGTTGGCGCGCGTCCGATCGCGATCACCAATTGTCTAAACTTCGCTTCGCCGGAACGCCCGGAAGTGATGTGGTCGTTCTCGGAAGTGATCGATGGCATGGCCGAAGCGTGCCGTGCGTTTGATACACCGGTAGTTTCCGGAAACGTTTCGTTCTACAACGAGACCGAAGGCCGCGGCATTCTGCCGACGCCCGTGATCGGAATGGTCGGGCTGATGGAAGACGTGCGCCGCGTTATTACACCCGGCTTCAAAAAGTCAGGCGATGTGATCGCGCTGCTCGGCACGACGCAGGATGATCTTTCAAACAGCGAGTACGCGGTGAGTGTCGGCGGCATGACGACGGCGGAGATCGTCGAGAGCGGTGTGGTTCCACAACTCGATCTCGAGCGCGAGCTCGCGGTCCAACAAGCGACTCTCGAAGCCGCGGAAACCGGATTACTCGCTTCCGCACACGATTGCGCCGATGGCGGTTTGGCCGTCGCACTCGCGGAGTTGTGTTTCTCATCACTGGGCAAAGACGCGATTGGCGCCGCAGTAAATTTAGAGGGAACGTTGAGCACAGCAACGCTTTTGTTCAGTGAATCCCCGTCACGAATCCTTATTAGTTTCGACGCCAGCGCGACCGATTCAATCCGTCAAATCGCTGCCGCTCACAACGTTCCGCTTGCAGTTCTCGGCAGTGTTGGTGGGTCGCAGCTACGAATCTCAATCAATGGCGCGCCAACGATTACCGCAGAAGTCGCGGATCTCGAATCGACGTGGCGCAATGCACTCTTGCGCTCACTAAAAGCTGAAGCAATCGTCGCCGGTTAATACAATCGTCGCCGGTTAATATAAGTGCCGTGCACCCGGTCATCTATTTGAATAAAACTATGGTTGAAGCAACCAAGGCGCGTGTTGCGCCGGTCTCTTCCGCCATGCTCTACGGACGCGGAGTCTTCACCACGCTGGCCATCTACGACCGTGTTCCATTTCTCTGGTCCAAACACTGGCAACGTCTAACCGCGCACGCCGCGAGGCTCGACATCGACCACACCGGCTGCACTGAGAAAGGCGTCGGCGACGCGCTGAAGAAACTGATCGCCGTCAACCAGGTAAAAGACGGCCGCGCCCGCGTGATTCTGCTCGCTCGCAGCGGACGCGATCTCTGGAAGTCAAAAATGCCCGGCGGCAAGAAAACCGATCTCCTGATCATGACCGGCGATCCGCCGAAAGCGCCGCCAAACGGATTCTCGCTCGCCGTTTCTCCGTATCGCACCAACACCTTCTCGCCACTAACCGGAATCAAGA
>DASUPR010000100.1:0-5028 GCA_036281015.1 Pyrinomonadaceae bacterium | reverse complement strand
TTCAATCGCTGGTGTGAATGGGAAACATACGATGCGAGCGGGCACTTGCGAGCGACGATAACTCAAGAAAAACCGGCAGAGCGGGAACCCGAAGTTCAAGCGGTTGCCGAGTCGGAGGAGCAATCCGCGCGGTCACAGGACCAAGGCGCCGAGGTGCCGGAAGAAGCCGCAGAGTCGCCGGACCACGTCATCGAGCCGCAGGATCAAGTCGCCGGCGAACAAATGCGGCAGGCTTTGTAACCGTGTGACGCCGCTTCCGACGGTGAAGTAAACGTGACCGTGTTTGCCGCCGAGATCTGTTCCACCCAATTGCAATCCTGCAAGTGATAAATCCCCAACACGCGGTTGCCAACGATCGCTTGCGGTGGTTTTGGCGGCGCCGGTAGTGGATACACGTGCGTGACGGTTTGCCACGAGAGCGGGTTGCGCCGCGGCGTGGGTGGCGCAGGCGGAAGCGGCGCTTGCGGCGCTGCTTGTTTCAATCGCGCGTTGCGCACGAGTTCGTTCGCTTTGTAAACGCCCGTGAAGAGGGCCCAAACCGACATCGCGATCGTCGCTATTAAAAACCCGAGCGTGAAACCCAGGCCGCTAAACTGAAACAGGACGTAGGCCCCCCAGTACCACCAGAAGAAATACTGCCGGAAAAACTCCCATGCATAAAAGACCGTGTTCTGCGCGATCTGGTCTGGATTGCGCGGCGCGGGCACTGGGCCACTGGTCCCCGTACTGAAGACCGATTGGACCGATGCTGACGCCGGTGTGCTCGGCATCGGACGTTCCTTGCTCTTCTCATCCCACGGCGACCAGCGCGCGGTCCTCGTTTCCACAGGGGCGTGTTCGCGCGCGACTTCTCTCGTCTTTATCTCCGCTTCCAGATCATTCGGGGCCGTCATCCACCCAGGCAAACGCGACGGCGCTTGCACAAGCTCCAGCAAACGCGGAACAGCATTCGGTGGTGCAGACGCGGCGTTCGCGAGAATATCTGCCAGCCGGGTGTGTTCAGTTCCGATCTCTCTGATCTTTGTGAAGAGAGTCGACGTCGAGGGATCCTGAAAGTCAGCTTTCGTAAACAACAGGTTCTCGTCGTGATATTCCTGCCACAGCGTTGGCCGTTCTGCGAGTGACAACAACGACAGGTAGATCACAAGCGCCGAGAAGTTGTCGAGGCTCTCGTCGAACTGTTGCGCCGTTCGGTGCGGATGCTGGTAATGCTGATGACCGACTTCCGAAGCGGACCATCCGTTCATCGCCGGAACGTAAATGCCGTCGTGATCGATCAAACGCAATTGCCCGTGTTCGACGATCACGTTGCCGTGTTGCAGATCGCCATGCGCGACGCCCGATGCTTCCAACGCGCTTATCACGCGCAGCCATTCGTCCGCGAGATGTAGCAACACATCGCGCCGGTGAAGCATTTCGCCAACGTACAGATCGAGCGTTGGCCCTTCGATCCACTTCATGAAGAGAATCGGAAAACGCTGGCCGCCGACCAAAATCCCTTCTGGCGCATACCGGAAATCCGACAGGCACAAAACCGGCAACGATTGCACGTGCTCCTGAATCGCCAGATAACGTTGATCGCGATCGCCGAGGTAACCACGGAAACAACGCACCGCGAAGTCGCCATGTCCGTTTGTCGACTTCAGTTTGTAAACGTAAGCAAACTGCCCCGAAGTGACGATCGGCATGCCGAGACGGTCAACCGCCGGCAGGGTGTTTTTCAAAACCGGGCTCGCAAAACAGACCGAAGGGCATTGAATGACCTCGGTAAAGTGTCTGGCCGATGGCCAGTACCTGGGAACCTGGGTTGGATGCGAGGGCGAGGCTGCCACTAGCTGGTACTCCGCTGCTGAATTTCGAGGCGTATCACGGCGATGTCATCGTTTCTTATTCTGCCAGCGACCCGCTCATTCTCAAAGAATTTTGCGGCGTTCGGCTCGTCATTGTCCCGGAGAATGTCGGGAAAGTCGTTCCGTTCGAAGCGTTCGAGATACCAGGCGGCCGCGGCGTCTGAAAGTAGAAACAGTATGTCGTTGGGCTGGCAACGGCCGGAATCGATGACCAGCGAGTCAGCACTGGTTTTGTTAATAACCGGGTCCGAAGCCACGAGCAGCGGCGCACTGTTGAAGTCTGCTGAACTGGAAACCGGCAAACTTTTGAGCAGCTCTCCAGCGCGGCAGTGGAAGAGGCACGCATCGCCCAGCGCGATCGCTTTCCACGACGGCGCGTCGCTGTGCAGATCCAACTCCACGCCGACGAAAGCCGCAAACGATCCTTTTCGTGCTTTCTCTTCCGCGTACCACGGCAGCGTTAGTTGACTCCACGCTGAGTGCAACGCGGCTCCTTCGCCGGCGACCCAATCGTGAAATGTTTCAGATGTGAGCGCTGAATCATTGCGCACCCAATTCTCTGCGAGTCGTTGCGCCCAGTTGCGGGCGTCGAACGCTTCCGTCGCGCCGTCAGCCACGGCGAAGCGGCCGGTCTGTTCGTTGATGCCGATGAAGTCTTCACACTCGGATTCCTCAAAGCCCGACTTGGGCAACAGAACCTGTTGCGTTCGCAACTCCCAACCAGCGCTCTGTTTGACAGAACTCATTCGGGCTCCGTGATTTCGTCCATCCAGCGGTAAGGCGTCATACCGGTCAGGCTCGTGCCGATCTCGTAGAACTGTACGATGGAAGACGGGTCGCCGTTGAAAACAAATCCTCGCGAACCGTCGACCGTGTGAACGCCGAGTTGCGCGGCCGCAGCTAAGAAGCTTTGCGGCAAGGGACTGGAAATCTTATACAACGTGCGCGCGAATCCGTCCGGCAACAGGCTTTCGTCGCTTGGATACTCGACCTTTGCCGCGCGCCGTGAAGAAATGTGGCAGTTGAACAACAGTACATTCCCGTCGTCCGTGCCGAGCGACATGATCTGCTGACCGATATCGAACGGCTCGCCGTCGCTCGATTCGCCGTCAGTAAGATGCAACACCGTCGGCGGAAAACCGCGCGGGTGTTGTGCCAGCCATCGTTCGAGTAGCTGCTTCACGCGCGTGAGCGCTTCACACATCGGCGTCTTGCCGTCGGCAGTTGGATGAATCCACACGGGAAAACGCACGGGAATCTCGACCCAGCCCGACGCGCCGTCAGAGACTCGCTTGTAACTGCTCTTGATCTGTAACGGATGATCGGCGACGTCGGCGATCGGAATGATCTCGCGCGACGCCAGCGGACCGGCGAACGCGCTCCACACTTGCCGCCCGTAACCAAGCACGGCGACGTGGTAGTAATTTCTGACTTCCTCCGTCTTCGTGCAACGAATAACAAGATCGTGCAGCGTGTGGTTCACTACTTCGGCAACGAAGTCGGCTTTCTTCCGCGCCGAGTCGCCGCTGAAAGGGTCGGACATCGATGCTGACTGATCGATCAGAAGAACAACACAGGTTGGGTTTGCGCGCGTGATCTGGGCTGAATACATTTGCAGTCTATTCTAACGACAACACAGAATGCCCGCGGATTTTTTGATTTCGCGGGAGGCCTAAATAAATCACCAGTGACATCACGCTTAGTGATTGTCCCAATATGTCCCCTGCGATGGAGGTGACTACCATCAGTGGCCACAACGAACTGAGCCCAGCAGCGGAACTGAGAACAAAATTAATCCCCAGGTAAGGGATTGCTATGATGAGACCCAGCACTATCCATGCGCCGAGAATCTGGAGCCGGTTTCCTCTTGTCATCTCCATGCTTCGGGCAAAGACTTCCGACACTGACTCTTTCTCCAGAATGGCGACCGGATAAACCACCGCAAAGGACAGCGAGGCGATGATACCCGGAATGATGCACAACGCGTAGCCGAGCACGGTTAGCACCCCTGCAATTGCCGCACAGACGGCCAGTTTGACCAGTTTGTTAATTCCCCAACGATAGGATTCGTGGACACTCGGCGTCTCACCGGTCTGGATCACTTTCATCAACGCATAGATCAGCGCCGGCGCCATCAACACCTCGGCTGCGGCGCCCAACAGGAAAGACCACGTCATCAGTTCCCAACTCCCTGATGTTTCCGGAAGGTTGAGGGCCCTAAAGATCTGAAGCGGTGCGACGATCACGACGACGATCTTGGTAATCAACCAAAAGTTTTGAGTGAAGATCGATAAGGTATCGCGGATTGCTGTGTCGACTCCAAAGGGCCGTATGCCCGGCACGATCTGGTCCGGATCGACTAATGGTTGCCATTCCTGAGGTTGAACTTGAGAGTCAAAGGTTGGTTGCATGAGGTTTCTCTTTCATTTCACTGCAGTGTAGCAATGTTCTTCCCGGCGGTCTGTTGTTTTCCTCACAGGTTGCAAGGTCCCTGTGAAGCGTGAGTCAAAAGCGGGCTAAGGCATTGCCAATCTAACGCAAGATGGGCGTCAGGACAAGGTCATATACATTGGAATCCCCCGCCAGAATACAGCGACTACCGGATTGTTGATTTGCCAAACAGTTGATTGGATCGCAGCGTGAAAACGTCTCCCTACGCGTCCCAAAAATCCCAGACAATGTCAGAGAAAAAACGCGCGCCCGAGTCTGAGCATCCGAGTAATGCGACCGAAGCCCGTTTTCGCCAGGCGTTTGATAACGCGCCGATCGGAATGGCGGTGATCGACTTCAACTTCCGTTTCCGCCGCGTGAACGCCGCGCTCTGCCGCGCACTCGATTACACGCCCGCGGAGTTACTCCAACAACGCCTCGCCGACATCACGCACGCCGACGACGTTTCGCGGGGCCTCATGCTCACCGACCAATTGTTGCGCGGCGAAATCCCGAGTTACCGGATCGAAAAACGCTTCATCAAGCGAAGCGGCGACATTGCCTGGCTCGACGTCACCGCGGTGCTGATGCGCGACGACGACGGTATTCCACTTTATGGCCTGGCGATGGTGGAAGACATCACGGATCGCAAACGTTCGGAGGACGCCCTGCGCGCCAGCGAAGAACGTTACCGTTCGTTTGTCGTGAATAGCTCGGAAGGAATCTGGCGTCTCGACGTCGAAGAGCC